>NZ_PNOZ01000063.1:0-32359 GCF_002879555.1 Verrucosispora sp. ts21
TAGAGGATGGGGGGTGGGGTGTAGGTGGCGGCTTGGGGGTGGGACTGGACGATCTTGGAGATGCGGGTGGTCACCGCCTGGATCTGGGCGGGAGCGGCACCGACGAAGGCGGCGCGGTTGGCTACCAGGGCGTCGATCTCGGGACGGGACAGGCCCAGGCGAGGGTCGGCGGCCAGGCGGTCGAAGAGGTCGTTGTCGGGGCTGCCCTGTTCGCGCATGGCCAGGGCCACGGCGACCGCATGTTCCTTGATCGCCTCGTGGGCGGTCTCCCGGCCGACGCCCCGACGGACGGCAGCCACCAGGATCTTGGTGGTGGCCAGGAACGGCAGGAAACGCTCCAACTCCCGGTTGATCACCGCCGGGTACGCGCCGAACTCGTCAAGCACGGTGAGGAAGGTCTGGAACAGCCCGTCGGCGGCGAAGAAGGCATCGGGCAGGGCCACCCGGCGCACCACCGAGCAGGAGACGTCACCCTCGTTCCACTGGTCGCCGGCCAGCTCACCGACCATCGACAGGTACCCCCGGATGATCACCGCGAAGCCGTTGACCCGCTCCGACGAGCGGGTGTTCATCTTGTGCGGCATCGCGCTGGAGCCGACCTGGCCGGGCTTGAAGCCCTCGGTGGCCAACTCCTGACCGACCATCAGCCGGATCGTGGTGGCCAGTGAAGACGGGGCCGACGCCACCTGCGCCAGCGCGGAGATCACCGCCAGGTCGATCGAGCGCGGGTAGACCTGCCCGACGCTGTCCAGCACCCGGCTGAAGCCGAGGTGCTCGGCGACCCGCCGTTCCAACTCGGCCACCTTCTCGGCGTCGCCGTCGAGCAGATCCAGCTGGTCGGCGGCGGTACCCACCGGGCCCTTGATGCCCCGCAGCGGGTACCACGAGATCAGATCCGTCAGCCGCTCGTACGCGATGATCAGTTCCTCGGCGGCCGACGCGAAGCGCTTGCCCAGCGTGGTGGCCTGCGCCGCGACGTTGTGCGACCGCCCGGCCATCACCACCTCGGAGTACTCGTGAGCGTGCCAGGCCAGCCGGGCCAGCGTCGCCACCACCCGGTCCCGGATCAGCTCCAGCGACCGGCGTACCTGAAGCTGCTCGACGTTCTCGGTGAGGTCCCGCGAGGTCATGCCCTTGTGCACGTGCTCGTGCCCGGCGAGGGCGTTGAACTCCTCGATCCGCGCCTTGACGTCATGGCGGGTCACCCGCTCCCGCGCCGCGATCGAGTCCAGGTCGACGTCGTCCAACACCCGCTCGTACGCCTCGACCACCCCGTCGGGCACCGACACGCCGAGGTCCCGCTGGGCTTGGAGCACGGCGAGCCAGAGCCGCCGCTCCAGCCGGATCTTCTCCTCCGGAGACCAGAGGGCGACCAGTTCGGGCGAGGCGTACCGGTTGGCGAGCACGTTCGGGATCGTCGTCACCCGCTCATTCTCCGGCACCCACCAGCAAGCCCTCGACCGCCCCTCACCGGCAGTGACGAGCCCCGCTCAGGGGTGCGGACGCGCGATTGGACAGGAGTTCAGCAGGAGTGGGACCCGACACTCCTGGCGGACCCATTCAACGATCCGCGGCTCGACATGATGCAGGAGCCCGAGGATGTCCTCGTACCGCGCGGTCAACGGCTCGGTCCAGATCCGCTCGTGATGAGCGAGCCGATTGCGGAAGAGGTGCAGGCGGGTGACCGGCGCGTCGATCGTGGTCCTTGCCCGGTCGGGGGCGTACGGGAAACCGCCCGCCAGACTCGGCCACAGTACGGTGTTGTAGCGACGGGCAAGCATGAACCGCCAGAATCCAAAGGAAAGCTCACTGATCGTCTGCCCATCAGCCGGCTGCTTTCCCTTGGCAACCACTCTCCGTCGCGCTTCTCGGATGTCAGCCCTGGCTCGTTGATCGAGTTCACCGGCAGGATCATCCAGCCAGGTGCCAGCGCGGCCCATCGCGGCATGGCGGGCCGCCAACTGCTCGGCAAGAACGTTCCGGAGGACGACCTCCAAGTGGCTCAACGTTTCCCAGTAGGCCCCACTCGCGGCAGCGTTCCAGCGGTAGAGCGCAAGCGCCGCGTCCGCGTCACCCCCGCACTGGTCTACATATGCCCTCATCCGTGGCAGGCTCATCCTGCATAGCAGCATTGGAGTGAGGTCCGTTGCGCTGTTTTCGGGGGTCACGATGGGGGTACCCTGAGACGCGAAGACCCCAGAACGGTCCCTGGTAGTCGCGTGTCGGCAGGCCAAACCGCTGGGGTTAAGACCTCGAAGAGGGCCATCCAGACGGATGGCCCTCTTCGCTTTCTGTACCAACTCTTACCGCTTTCACGAATGAAACGTCGTCGACGAGGCGTCGAGCCTCGCGCACCTGACTCTGACTCCCTGTCGAGCTGTTAACGCAAACGGTTCACGTCGCCAGGGCCGCGGTCAGACTTCCGGCACGTCATTCACGGTCGCGGTCACCGCCAGGGTCTTCGTCTGCTTGCCGTGAGAGTTGCGTACGGTCAACTGGTAGGTGTGCCGTTGCGTGTCACCCCCGGCACCCGAACAGGGGAAAGTGAGCGTTTCGCTGCCGGTGGGCGGGTAGTTGTCGGCGTACACGCCCTGGCCGTCGACGGAGAGGGCGACGGAGTCGACGTTGCCGACCTTCCACTCCAGGACGACAGGCGTGCCGGGGATCGGGTTGACGTTCGTCCCGGCCGGGCAGGACGGCTTCTGGGCAACCCGGAAGTACGTGATGGTCGGCCCGTTGCCCGCCTTGGTCCCGGACTGTCCCCCTCCGGTCGAACCACCTCCGTTGGATCCACCTCCGGTCGAACCACCTCCGGTCGAGCCACCCCCGGTGGAGCCGCCTCCGGTCGCACCACCGTCGGTGGAACCGCCCTTGGTGGCGTCGACTGCGGTGGGCGTGGCAGCGGGGGCCAGCTCGGCATCGGCGGTGGGGTCGGAGGTCGGCTCGGCTGTTGCGGGTGCGCTGGGGGCTGCGTTGGAGGCGGACTCCGGGCCGGTGTCAGCGGACGTGCAGCCGCTGGCCACGAGCGCAGCGGCCAGGGCGACGATGGAGGTGCGGAGCAGGGCTTGACCAGTCATGACCACTCCTTGGTAGCGCGCCGCCGGTGGCTCCGGGGCGCAGGCTGTGGTCCACAGTAGAAATGCCTGCCAACAGCTTCGACCAGGTCGGAGTCGGAGGTCGGCAACCCTGCCGGCCGCCCGGCTGCGGCGACCGGTCGATCAGCGTTCCAGGATGGCGGTCACGCCCTGGCCGCCGGCGGCACAGATCGAGATGAGTCCGCGACCGCTGCCCTTCTGGGCGAGCAGTTTGGCCAGGGTGGCGACGATCCGTCCGCCGGTGGCGGCGAACGGGTGTCCGGCGGCCAGCGAGGAACCGTTGACGTTGAGCTTGTCGGTGTCGATCGCGCCGAGTGGTTCGTCCAGGCCGAGCCGCTCGGCGCAGAATTCCTTCGACTCCCAGGCAGCGAGGGTCGCGAGCACCTGCGCGGCGAACGCCTCGTGGATCTCGTAGTAGTCGAAGTCCTGCAGGGTCAGGCCGGCGCGGGCGAGCAGCCGGGGCACCGCGTACGTGGGTGCCATCAGCAGTCCCTCGTCACCGTGCACGAAGTCGACTGCGGCCGTCTCCGACCAGGAGAACCAGGCCAGTACCGGCAGGTTGTGCTCGGCGGCCCACTGCTCGCTGGCCAGCAGCACGGTGGAGGCGCCGTCGGTCAGCGGGGAGGAGTTGCCGGCGGTCATGGTGGCCCGCTCGGCGTCCGGGCCCTTGGCACCGAAGGCCGGCTTGAGCGTGCCGAGCTTCTCCAGGGTGGTGTCGGGGCGGAGGTTCTGGTCGCGGGTGAGTCCCAGGTAGGGGGTCATCAGGTCGTCGAAGAACCCCCGGTCGTACGCGGCGGCGAGCCGCTGGTGCGACCGGAGCGCCAACTCGTCCTGCGCCTGCCGGTCGATGTTCCAGCGCAGCGCCGTCTGGGCGGCGTGCTCGCCCATGGACAGTCCGGTGCGCGGCTCGGCGTTGCGCGGGATCTCCGGCTTGAACGGCTGGGTCGGACGCAGCTTCGCGGCGATCTTGAGACGTTCGCCGAGCGTACGGGCGGAGTTGAGCTTGAGCAGCGTGCGGCGCAGGTCCTCGTTGATCGCGAGCGGGGCGTCGGAGGTGGTGTCGACGCCACCGGCGATGCCCACCTCGATCTGCCCGAGGGCGATCTTGTTGGCGACCAGGATGGCGGCTTCCAGGCCGGTGCCACAGGCCTGCTGGATGTCGTACGCCGGGGTGTGCGGGTCGAGCTTGGAGCCGAGCACCACCTCGCGGGTGAGGTTGAAGTCCTTGGAGTGCTTCAGCACCGCACCGGCGACCACCTCGCCGACTTGCTGCCCGGCCAGGCCGAACCGGGCGATCAGGCCGTCGAGCGCGGCACCGAGCATGTCGGAGTTGCTGGCGCTGGCGTAGCGGGAGTTGGAGCGGGCGAAGGGGATGCGGTTACCGCCGATCACCGCGACCCGTCGAACGTTCTGCACGATCCGCCTCCTCGAAAGGGTTGCCCGCACCTTACTCACCAGTAGGCTACGCCTATGAGCGACAGGTACGCGAGCTTCGTCCAGTCGGGCGCCGGTCGGGCGCTGGTCAAGCGCCTCGGCCTGCCCGATCCGCCGCGGCTGCGCCGGTACGCCCCCGGCGAGCCCATTCTTCCCGGGCCGGTCCTGCTCGGCTCCGCCGCCGGTGGTCGCCTCACCGAACCGGTGGGCAGGATCCTGGCCACCGCCGGGCTCGCCCTGCGCGATCCGGCCACCGCCGTGCCCGACCCGACCACCGGCCGTACGCCCGACAGCGCCGCCCTCGTCTACGACGCTACCGGCATCACCGACTCGACCGGGCTGCGCCAGCTCTACGACTTCTTCCACCCGCAGGCGCGGGCGGTGCAGCCCAGCGGTCGGGTGATCGTGCTGGGCACCCCGCCGGCCGAGTGCGCCGGCACCCGCGAGGCGACCGCCCAGCGTGCCCTCGAAGGGTTGACCCGCAGCATCGGCAAGGAGTTCGGCAGGGGCATCACCGCCCAACTGGTTCACGTCACCCGCGAGGCCGACGAGAGCACCTGGACCAGTCTGGAGGCGACCCTGCGCTTCCTGCTCTCCGGCCGGTCCGCGTACGTCTCGGGTCAGGTGATCCGGGTCGGTGCCGGTCAGGCGACCGCGCCGGTGGACTGGGACCGTCCGCTCGACGGGCAGGTGGTGCTGGTCACCGGGGCGGCCCGGGGCATCGGTGCGGCGCTGGCCCGGGTGCTGGCCCGCGACGGCGCGACAGTGCTGGCGCTTGACGTCCCGGCCGCCGGGGACGAGTTGGCCTCGGTGGCCAACGAGATCGGCGCGAGCGCGATACAGCTCGACCTGACCGCCGCCGACGCGCCATCCCGGCTGGCGGAGTACCTGGCCGGCCGGCACGGGCGGGTGGACGTGGTGGTGCACAACGCCGGCATCACCCGGGACAAGACCCTCGGCCGGATGGACGCCGACCGCTGGAACCAGGTCATCGACGTCAACCTGTCCAGTCAGGAGCGGATCAACGACCTGCTGCTGGAGCGTGAGCTGATTCCGGCCGGTGGGCGGATCGTCGGTGTCTCCTCGATCGCCGGGATCGCCGGCAACCGGGGGCAGACCAACTACGCCACAAGCAAGGCCGGGGTGATCGGGCTTGTCGACTCGCTCGCTCCGGCGCTGCGGGAGCGGCGGATCAGCGTGAACGCAGTCGCGCCCGGGTTCATCGAGACCCGGCTGACCGCCCGGATCCCGCTTGTGGTGCGGGAGGCCGGTCGCCGGATGAACAGCCTCGCCCAGGGTGGGCTGCCGGTGGACGTCGCCGAGACGATCAGTTGGCTGGCCTGGCCGGCGTCCGGCGCGATCAGCGGCAACGTGGTCCGTGTCTGCGGCCAGAGCCTGCTGGGGGCGTGATGGCCCGGCGCAGTCCGCAGGAGGAGCCCTCCGACGACCTGTCGGTCGGCGAGCTGATCGACGGGCCGACGGAGACGCTGACCCCGGAGATCCTGGCCGCCGCGTTCGCCGACGAACGCCGTGATCCGGCCGCCACCCAGGACCTGAGCAGCGCCGCCGCCCGCGCCGGTGCGGGCCACGATCCGGGAGTCACGCAGGACCTGACCAGTGCCGCCGCGTCGGTTGTGGGGCCCGCTGCCGCCGCCGAGGCCGGGCAGCCGGCGACTCGGGCCCGGGTGGAGCTGTCCCGGCTGCCCGCGCCGGGGCCGCTGTACCGGCGGGCGTTGCTGGGCACGCTGCCCGGGCTGGGCGGCCGGCGCGGTGCCGACGTGCCGGCGGTCGAGTTGGCGGTAGGTGGGGTGGCCGTGGATCCGCAACGGCTGGCCGACTACGACCGGATCTGCGGGTTCCGGTTGGCCGACCGACTGCCGGCGACCTTTCCGCACGTCATGGGCTTCCCGCTGGCGCTGCGCCTGATCACCGCGCCGGAGTTCCCGATCCCGCTGACCGGGGTGGTGCACATCGGCAACCGGATCACCGTGCACCGGCCGATCACGGTCACGGACCGGCTGGACTTCACCGCCTGGGCGGAGAACCTGCGTCCGCACGACCGGGGGCGGCAGGTGGATGTCGTACTCGTCGGCTCGGTCGACGGGGAGGAGGTGTGGCGCGGAGTGTCGACGTACCTCTGGCGGCAGCGCACACCGGGCGACGGTGAGCGACGCGACCGAGCGGAACCGCCCGCGCCGCCGGCCGCTTCCGCCCGGTGGCGGGTCGAACCCCGCATCGGTACGGAGTACGCCCGGGTCTCCGGCGACCACAACCCGATCCACACCTCCCGGCTGGGTGCGCGGCTGCTCGGCTTCCCTCGGCCGATCGCACACGGCATGTGGACGAAGGCGCGGTGTCTGGCCGCGCTGGAGAGCCGACTGCCGGAGGCGTACACGGTGCAGGTGGCGTTCAAGCTCCCGGTGTCGCTGCCGAGCACTGTCGCCTTCAGCGCCGGCAGGCAGGGTGACGACTGGGATTTCGCGCTGCATGACCAGCGGGGACGACCTCATCTGGTGGGCACCATCCGCTGACCGAGGGCCGGGCACTTGCCCGGCCCTCGT
This sequence comes from Verrucosispora sp. ts21, assembly GCF_002879555.1. NCBI lineage: Bacteria > Bacillati > Actinomycetota > Actinomycetes > Micromonosporales > Micromonosporaceae > Micromonospora > Verrucosispora sp. ts21. The sequence continues at coordinate 7,091 of NZ_PNOZ01000063.1, forward strand.
TTTCGCGATAAGTTGTTCTCACATAGAGATGTTCTCGGAGTGAGAGTGACCCATGGTGAACGAGCAGGACTTCCTCGCCGCGTACGACCCGCGTGCCTATCCCGCCATCGCGGTCACCGTCGACGTGGTCGCCCTGACCATCCGCGACGGCGCGCTGCACCTGCTGCTGATCCGCCGCGGCGAGCAGCCCTACGCGGGTCACTGGGCCCTGCCGGGCGGCTTCGTTCGACCCGACGAGGACCTGACCGGCGCGGCGCGGCGGGAGCTGGCCGAGGAGACCGGCCTCGGCGACGACCGGCTGGGCCGCGTACACCTGGAGCAGCTGGCCAGCTACGGCGCTCCCGAGCGCGACCCGAGGATGCGGATCGTCTCGGTCGCGCACCTCGCCTTCGCTCCGGATCTGCCCGACGCGGCGGCCGGCACCGACGCCGACGAGGCGGTCTGGCTGCCGGTCAGCGGGTTGGCCAACCGGGAGCTCGCCTTCGACCACCGCCAGATCGTCGCCGACGGGCTGGAGCGGGCCCGGTCGAAGCTGGAATACACCCCGCTGGCCACCCGCTTCCTGGGGCCCGAGTTCACCATCGGCGAGCTGCGGTCGGTCTACGAGACGGTCTGGGGGCAGCCGCTGCACGCGGGCAACTTCCACCGCAAGGTGCTGTCGGTGCCCGGCTTCGTGGAGAGCACCGGTGCGAGCACCGAGCGCGGCGGCAGCCGAGGCGGCCCGCGGGCGCGGCTCTACCGGGCCGGTGACGCCCAGTTGCTGCACCCGGCGCTGCTGCGTCCGGCCCGCGAGGAGGCGGTGCGATGACCACCGCCGAAGCGATCCGGCTGGTCGGCGCGGCCCGCGACGACGAGGAACTGTTCGGTGTCGACGCACCAGAGCGCCGCTACCGGGAACTGGTCGCCGCCCTGCACCCCGACCGGCTCAGCCTGGCCGGGCCCGGCCTCCAGGCCGAGGCCACCGCGGCCTTCGTCGAGGTGACCACCCGCTGGCGGAGCCGCCACGTGACCGAGCTGAACGGCTACCGCTGTGGGCGGCCGGCGCACTGCGGTGACCTCGCCGACCTGTACGACGTCGGCGACGACCGGCTGCTCAAGCTGCCCCGTGCCGCAAGCGACAACGACCTGATGCTCCAGGAGGAACGCGCCCTGCGCCGGCTCGCCGAGCACGGTGATCCGCGCTGGCTGCCGTACGTGCCCCGGCTGGTCGACAGCTTCGCCCACCGGGACGCGGCCACCGGGGCGGAACGGCGGATCAACGTCATCGCCACCGCCCCCCGCCTGCACAGTCTGGTCGAGGTGCGGCGGGCGTACCCGGACGGGCTGGACGCCCGGGACGTGGCCTGGATGTGGCGGCGGCTGCTGGTGGCGCTCGGCCTGGCCCACCGGGCGGGCCTGGTGCACGGCGCGGTGCTGCCGCCGCACGTGCTGATCGAGCCGGACGCGCACGGCGTCGTCCTGGTCGACTGGTGCTTCTCCACGGACACCGACGGCGTCGTGCCGGCGCTGGTGCCCGACTACCAGGACTGGTACCCGCCCGAGGTCACCGATCGGCGCCCGGTCGGACCGGGCACCGACATCGCCATGGCCGTGCGCTGCATGGGCTGGCTGATGGGGCGGCACGCGCCGGCCGAGCTGCGCGCCTTCGTCAATGGCTGCCAGCAGCCCCACCTGCCCGCCCGCCCCGACGACGCCTGGCGACTGCTCGGCGAACTCGACGAGGTGCTGGAACGCCTCTACGGCCCCCGCACCTTCCGACCCTTCACCCTCAACCCCTAAGGAGGCTGCCATGGGCAGCGGAATGTGGTCCACCGACGTGTACGACGCCGCCGACCGGTACCGCCGGGCCACCGGCACCAGCGCGTTCGCCTACAGCGACAGCGGGGCCCGGAAGGTGCACCCGGCGCTTGACCCGCGCGACGCGATGCGGGAGAGCCGTGACTCCGCCGAGCACCCGCAGTCGACCCCGGTCGCCGTGCTCTTCGACGTGACCGGCTCGATGGGGCACGTGCCCCGTACGCTCCAGGCCAAGCTGCCGCAACTGCTGGGTCTGCTGCTGCGCCAGGGGTACGCCCGCGACCCGCAGATCATGTTCGGTGCGATCGGTGACGCCACCTGCGACCGGGTGCCGTTGCAGGTGGGCCAGTTCGAGTCCGACAACCGGATGGACGACGACCTCGGCCGGATCGTGCTGGAGGGCGGCGGTGGCGGCCAGATGATGGAGTCGTACGAACTCGCGCTCTACTTCATGGCCCGGCACACCGTCACCGACAGCTGGGAGAAGCGTGGCCGACGCGGCTACCTGTTCATCATCGGCGACGAACTGGCGTACTCGAAGGTGAAGTCGGCCGAGGTGAACCGGTTGATCGGCGGCGACATGCGCAAGGACATGCCGGTGCAGCAGATCGTCGACGAGGTGACCCGGCGCTGGGACACGTACTACCTGCTCCCCGCCGGCAGCCACTACGCCGGTAACCGCAAGATCCTCGACTTCTGGCGCGGACTGCTCGGCCAGAACACCCTCGAACTCGACGACCTGGACGCGGTCTGCGAGACCATCGCGCTCACCGTCGGCCTCGGCGAGCAGGCCATCGACCTCGACACCGGCCTGCGCGACCTGCACCGGGCCGGCTCGACTGCCACCGGCACCGTGTCGAAGGCGCTGGCCCGCATCGGCAACGCCGGCCGACGCACCGAGACGTCCCGGCTGCCGGCCACCGGGACCGGCCGTGGCGGAGTCGTGCGGCTGTGAACGGGCTGATGACGGGCCGGGACGGGCTGGACGGCGAACACACAGTCGTGGTCGACCTCGGGTACGGCGACGCCGGGAAGGGCACTGTCGTGGACTGGCTCTGCGCGACCCGGCCGGTGCACACCGTGGTCCGCTTCAACGGGGGCGCGCAGGCAGCGCACAACGTCGTCCTGCGCGACGGGCGGCACCACACCTTCGCCCAGTTCGGCGCGGGCACGTTCCACCCCGGCGTGTGGACGCACCTGTCCCGGCACGTCGTCGTCGACCCGCTGGCACTGGCCGCCGAGGCCGACCACCTCGCCGACGTCGGGGTGCCCGACGCGCTCGACCGGTTGACCGTGGACGGGGAGGCGCTGCTGGCCACCCCGTACCACCGGGCCGCCAACCGGGCGCGGGAGTTGTCCCGGGGAGCCGACCGGCACGGCTCCTGCGGGCTGGGGGTGGGTGAGGCCGTCGCGTACGGTCTCGCCCACCCCGACGAGGCGCCCCGGGTGGCCGACTGCCGCAGCCCGAAGCGGCTACGCCGCCGGTTGACCGCGCTGCGGGACCGGCTCACCGCCGAACTCGGCCCGCTGGACGCACCGCCGGTCGACGACTGCCTGCCGGCCTTCACCGCCTTCGCCGAGCGGGTCGCGGTCGTCGACCGCTCCTGGTTGGCCGGGGCGCTGCGGGCCGGGCCGTGCGTCTTCGAGGGCGCGCAGGGGGTGCTGCTGGACGAGTGGCACGGCTTCCACCCGTACACGACGTGGAGCACCACCACCTTCGCCAACGCCGAGTCACTGCTGGCCGAGGCCGGACAGGCCGGGGCGGCGAGCCGACTCGGGGTGCTGCGGACGGTCACCACCCGACATGGGCCGGGACCGCTGGTCACCGAGGATCCGACCCTGCCGCTGACCGATCCGCACAACCCGACGAACCCGTGGCAGGGGCGCTTCCGGTTCGGTCACTTCGACGCGGTCGCGCACGCGTACGCCCTGGCGGTCGCCGGTGGGGTCGACGGCCTGGCGCTGACCCACCTGGATCTCACCGAACGCGGCCTCGACCTGCGCATCTGCCGTCGTTACGAAGGGCTGGACCGGCTGCTGCCCGGCCCGCCCGGCGATCTCGACCGGCAGGCCGCACTGACCGCCCGGCTGCTGCACGCCCGCCCGGTGTACGACGACGACTCGCCGACCGACTGGCCGCAGGCGGTCGGCGAGGCGCTCGGCGCACCCGTCGTGCTCACCTCCCACGGCCCCACCGCCACCGACAAAAACCTGCTGGCGAGGGTGTAAGGAAGGGCACCTTATTAACGCCTGGTGTATAGGAAGGGCCCCTTCTTAACGGTCGGTGCCCCGAGCATGGAGTCATGGAAGCCGCGATCGACCTGCTCCGGCAGACCCTCACCTCGCCCTGGGTGTATCTGCTGCTGTTCGGGCTCACCACGGTCGACGCGATCTTCCCGCTGGTGCCGGCCGAGGCGGCGGTCATCACGGCCACCGTGCTCGCCACCGGCGGTGAGCCGAACCTCGCGCTGCTGCTCGTGGTGGCCGCGCTCGGCGCCGCCGCCGGCGACCACCTCTCGTACGCCGTGGGGCGCGGCGGCGGATCGCGCAGGCTCGACCACTCGCCGGTCGACAGCCGCCGTCGGGCCGGATCGGAGTGGGCCCGGCGGGCCGTGGACCGGCGCGGCGGCATGATCCTGGTTGCCGCCCGCTACGTCCCCGGCGGACGTACGGCGGTCACCCTGACCATGGGAGCGGTCCGCTACCCGCTGCGGTCGTTCCTCCTGTTCGACCTGATCGGCTCGGTCACCTGGGCCTTCTACTGTGTGCTGCTCGGTGTCTTCGGCGGGCTCGCCTTCGAACGTCACCCGCTGCACGGGATCCTGGCGGGAATCGGTCTGTCGCTCGTGATCACCCTGGGGCTGGAGTTGATCCGCTGGCTGCGGCACCGCGCTCACCGTCGGGCTGCCCGCGGTGTGGACCGCGAATGTTAAGAGGGGGCCCTTCCTCTACACCAGGCGTTAATAAGGTGCCCTTCCTTACCGCTCGGGCGGATGCCAGGTGACGCCGTGCAGGAGTTGTCCCGCGCCGAGCCAGGCGACGTTCATCATCCGGGTGGCGGTCTTCTCCGGGTCGGCCTCCGGGTGGTCGGCCAGCCAGTCACCGAGCGACTCGGTAGCGCCCACCAGGGCGTACGCGACCACTTCCAGTTCGGTTTCGGCCACCTCGCGCCCTTCGGCGCGCAGTGCGTGGTCGAGCATCCCGACGACCACCTCGACGATCCTCGCCCGCATCCCGGCCAGTTCGTCGGCGAACGCCCGTTCGGCACGGGCCTGCCGGTAGAGCACCGCCCAGCCGTCGCGGTGCGCGCCGACGAAGCCGAAGAACGCCCGCAGCCCGTGCCAGAGCCGTTCGTCGGCGGGCAGGTCGGGCACGGCGGCCCCGGCGATCGCCTCCATCATCCGGGTGGCCTCCCGGTGCAGGCAGGCGATGAAGAGCTCTTCCTTGGTGCCGAGATAGGCGTAGACCATGGGTTTGGAGATCCCGGCACGCTCCGCGACCTCGTCCATGCTGGCACCGTGGTAGCCGTGGCGGGAGAAGACCCGGACGGCCGCGTCGAGCATCTGTTGCTCACGGACGGCCCTGGGTAAGCGCTTGAAGGTGGGCCTGGTGGACACCTTGCCAGCATACCTACTCACACGTAAGGTTACGCCTGAGTAACCACTGCCCGAGAGGTGCTTCAATGACTGACTTCGACCCGGCCAACTTCGCAAACGTCGGCCCGAAGGAGTTCGCTCAGCTCGTCAAGTCCACGCCGGACAGCAAGCTCAACGAGGTGATGACGGGCGAACTGCGCGGAAAGATCCTCGGCGAGGTCTTCGGGCGGATGCCGCAGCTGTTCCGGGCCGACCGGGCCGGCTCGACCAACGCGGTCATCCACTGGAACATCACCGGTGCCCCCGACGGCGGCACCGACACCTACGAGGTGGTCGTCGCCGACGGTGCCTGCACGGTCAACGAAACCCCGCAGCACGACCCGCGGCTGAGCCTGACCCTGGGCCCGGTCGACTTCCTCAAGGTCGTCTCCGGCGGCGCCAACCCGGTCATGATGTTCATGACCGGCAAGCTCAAGGCAAAGGGCGACCTGGGCCTCGCTGCCAACATCGCGAACCTCTTCGACATCCCCAAGGCCTGAGATGGTCGAGTTCTCGCTCGACCTGAACGAGGAACAGCGGGATCTGCGGGACTGGGTGCACGGCTTCGCTGCCGAGGTCGTGCGCCCGGCCGCGGCCGAGTGGGACGCCCGCGAGGAGACTCCCTGGCCGCTGATCCAGGAGGCGGCGAAGGTCGGGCTGTACGGTTTCGAGTTCCTCGCCACCTGCTGGGCCGACCCGACCGGCTTGTCCCTGCCGATCGCCAGCGAAGAGCTCTTCTGGGGTGACGCCGGCATCGGCCTGAGCATCTTCGGCACCGGGCTCGCGGTCGCCGCGATCTACGGCACCGGCACCCCCGACCAGTTGGTCGAATGGGTGCCGCAGTGCTTCGGCGACGTCGACTCCCCGGCCGTCGCCGCCTTCTGTTCCAGCGAGCCGGAGGCCGGTTCGGACGTCGGCGCGATGCGCACCCGGGCCAGCTACGACGAAGCCACCGACGAGTGGGTGCTGCGCGGGCAGAAGGCGTACGCCACAAACGGCGGGATCGCCGGGGTGCACGTGGTGGTCGCCTCGGTCGACCCGGAACTGGGCTCGCGCGGCCAGGCGGCGTTCGTCGTACCGCCGGGCACCCCCGGGCTCAGCGCCACCCGCAAGCTGCGCAAGCTGGGCCTGCGGGCCTCGCACACCGCCGACGTCTTCCTCGACGACGTCCGCGTCCCGGGTCGCTGCCTGCTCGGCGGCAAGGAGGCGCTGGACGAGCGGCTGGCTCGCGCCCGCGCCGGCAAACGCGCCTCCGGCCAGGCCGCGATGCGGACCTTCGAGCTGTCCCGGCCCACCGTCGGCGCACAGGCGCTCGGCGTCGCCCGGGCCGCCTACGAGTACGCCCTCGACTACGCCAAGGACCGGGTCCAGTTCGGTCGGCCGATCATCACCAACCAGGCGGTCGCGTTCACCCTCGCGGACATGAAGATGGAGATCGACGCGGCTCGGCTGCTGGTCTGGCGCGCCTCCTGGATGGGGCGGAACAACCGGCCGTTCACCGCCGGCGAGGGCTCGATGTCGAAGCTCAAGGCCGGCGAGGTCGCCGTCTCGGTCACCGAGAAGGCCGTCCAACTGCTCGGCGGGGCCGGCTTCCTGCGTGACCACCCGGTGGAGCGGTGGTACCGGGACGCCAAGATCTACACCATCTTCGAGGGCACCTCGGAGATCCAGCGCCTGGTCATCTCCCGGGCGATCTCCGGCATGCAGATCCGCTGACAAGCCCGGTACGGCCACCGCCGCTGACCTCACGGTCGCGGCGGTGCCGCCGGTCGGCACCCCTTCGCCTGGTGCCGGCCCGCGCTGCATGCCAGCCGATGCCGCGTGCGGCGACGGGCACCGCGTGTCCGCCGATGCGACGTGGGGCGGCGGGTGCCGCGTGGCGGCCGACTGGCTTCCGATGCATGATCGAAAGGGCTTCGAGCCTTCCGGGCGAGCAACCGAAGGAGGTACGCGGTCGTGGAGCTGCCATTCGTCGTCGCCACGCTGACCCGGCGTGGCCTGCTCGCCCCGGGTCGACCGATCCGGGTCGCCTCCCAGCTCAACGCGCTACGCACCTGGGGCTGGAGCCTGGCCGGTGAACTTCGCCAGGCTGCCGCCCGCGACCCCGACCGGATCGCGATCATCGACGACCAGGGCACCGAGCTGACCTACGCCGACCTGCTGGAACGCAGCCTGCGACTGGCCCGCGCGCTCCGCGCCGGCCTGGGCGTGGCGCCCGGCGACCGGATCGGCGTGTTCGGCCGCAACCATCCGGGCCTGGTCGAGACCATCGTCGCCGCCACCCTGCTCGGCGCGGACGCGGTGCTGATCAACACCGGCCTCTCCCCGGCACAGCTGACCACGGTGGCCGAGGAACAGCAGCTGCGCGTCCTGGTGCACGACGACGAGTTCGCCGAACGGCTCCTCGGGCTACCGGCCGACCTGCACCGCGTCGACGAACGGGCGCGGGAGGACCTGATCCGCACCGCCCTGCCCGGTGAACTGGACCCACCCGAACGGGACGGGCGGATCATCGTGCTGACCTCCGGCACCACCGGGACGCCGAAGGGTGCCCGTCGCCCCACCCCCACCGGGTTCGGGCCGCTTGTCGCCATCATCGACCGGATCCCACTGCACGTCCGCGACCGGGTGATGATCGCCGCGCCGGTCTTCCACACCTGGGGGTACGCGGCCCTGCAGGTCTGCCTCGCGCTGCGGGCCACCATCGTGCTGCACCGCCGCTTCGATCCGGCTGCCACGCTGGACGCCCTGGTACGACACCGCTGCCAGGCACTGTTCGCGGTGCCGGTGATGCTGCAACGCCTGATGGAGGTGCCACCGCCGGACCCCCAGCCGCCCCTGAAGATCGTGGCGGTCAGCGGATCGGCGCTGCCCGGCGGCCTGCCCCCGGCCTTCATGGACCGGTACGGCGACGTGCTCTACAACCTGTACGGCTCCACCGAGGCGTCCTGGGCCTCCATCGCCGTCCCCGCCGACCTGCGCCAGGCACCCACCACCGCCGGCCGTCCGCCGCACGGCACCCGACTGGCGATCCTCGACGAGGACGGTCGACCCGTCCCCGCCGGCCAGGTCGGCCGGGTCTTCGTCGGCAACGAGATGCTCTTCGAGGGCTACACCTCCGGGGCCGACCGGGAACGCCACGACGGCCTGCTGGACACCGGCGACCTGGGTCGACTCGACGCCGACGGTCGCCTCTTCGTCGACGGCCGAGCCGACGACATGATCGTCTCCGGCGGGGAGAACGTCTTCCCCGCCGAGGTGGAACACCTGCTCGCCCAACTCCCGCAGGTACGCGAGGCCGCCGTCGTCGGCGTACCCGACCCCGAGTACGGTCAGCGACTCGCCGCCTTCCTCGCCCTGTACCCCGGCGAGACCCTCGACGCCGACGCGGTCCGCGAATACGTCCGGCACTACCTGGCCCGGTTCTCCGTGCCCCGCGACGTCGTCTTCGTCAAGTACCTGCCCCGCAACGCCACCGGCAAGGTCCTCACCGGCGAACTACGCGACTACATCACCGGCTGACCGCGCCGACTCCACCTGCCGCAGAACCTCGCCGGGGCACCACGATCCAGGATCGAGTGGCATCACCTTGCTGGTTAACCACTCGATCCTGGATCGAGCATGATCAAGCCGTCCGCAGGGTTGAACCTGCACGGGCCGACCTGGTGGCGTTACCGGTCGGTGGTGCGGGTGAGGGCGGTGGCGATGCTGTTGACGCGGTCGGCGAGCAGACCGAGTGCGCCGACCGCCCGGTCGACCGGGTCGTCGCCGGCACCGCCGAGGGCCCGGGTGCGTCGGAAGGCGTCCTTCACCTCGGCCCAGCGGGCGGCCTGCTCGCCAGTGAGCCGGCCGCGCAGCTCGGCGAGTTTGAGCAGGTTCGCCTCCGCGCCCGCGGCCAGGGTCTGCGCCTCGCCCAGGTAGTGGTCGTCGATCACCGCTTCCAACTCGTCGTCGGTGAGCACCGGTACGACCCGCTCGGCCAGCTTGTTCATGTTCCGGTACGAGCCCTGGAGCTGGAACGGCGGCTCGGTACGCGCGTCGTCGGACTGCGCCGCCGAGGCGATGTACGCCTGGTTGTTCGCCAGCACCACCTGCTGCACCCGCAGCAGCTTGCGCAGCACCGAGACGATCTGCTCCAACTCCACCGGCGGGTACGGATGCGACAGCTGATCGGGTCGTACGCTGTCGTCGCCGCGCGCCATCCGGACCAGCAGCTCCAGGTCGGCGCGGTCCCGCCCGGCCAGCGGTGCCACCACCGAGTTGGCGGTCAGCGAGTTCTCGATGTAGCTGAGCGAGAAGACCTCCTCCCGGCCGGAGAGCACATCGCCGAGGTTCCACACGTCGGCCCGGTTGGCGAGCATGTCCGGGATCCGGAACCGCTTACCCGACTCGGTGTACGGGTTACCGGCCATGCACACCGCGAACCGCTTGCCGCGCAGGTCGTAGGTGCGGGTACGGCCGTCCCAGACGCCCTCCATCCGGCGTTGCCCGTCGCAGAGCGAGATGAACTTCTGCAACAGCTCCGGGTTGGTGTGCTGGATGTCGTCCAGGTAGAGCAGGACGTTGTTGCCCAACTCCAGGGCGAAGGAGATCTTCTCCACCTCCTGGCGGGCGGTGGCATCGGGTGCCTCCGCCGGGTCCAGCGAGGTGACCTTCGTGCCCAGGGCCGGCCCGTTGACCTTGACGAATACCAGGCCGAGTCGGCTGGCCACGTACTCCATCAGGGTGGTCTTGCCGTAGCCGGGCGGGGAGATGAGCAGCAGCAGGCCGGACTGGTCGACCCGCTTGCCGTCGCCGGTCGCGCCGAGCTGCCGGGCCAGGTTGTCGCCGATCAGCGGCAGGTACACCTCGTCGAGCAGCCGGTTGCGGACGAAGGCGTTCATCACCTTCGGCCGGTACTCGTCCAGCCGCAGCCGGTCCCGCTCGGCATCCACAAGCGCGTTACGTTGCCGCTGGTAATCGCGGTATGCCGGGATCAGCTCGGTACGGAAGGCACGGGTACGCGCCAGCATCTCGTCGAGCCGGACGTCCAACGTGGAGCCCTCGATGCGCGGGTGCGCGCCGAGCAGCCCGCCGACGGTCTCCGTCATGGCGGCGGCGCTGTCGGAGCGGGGCAGCTCGGTGCCGCACAGCTCGACGGCGATCGCCTCCGGCAGGTCGTAGGAGGACAGCGTGCCGTCGTCGGTGGCGAGGAACGCGGTAAGCCACGCGTCGACCAGCTGGTACCGGCCGGACAGGTCGCCGCCGAGCGCCCGCAGGTCGTCATCGAACTCCCGGGACGAGCGGGACTGTGCTCCGCCGAGCGCCCGCCGGAACCGCTCCAGCATGGTCTGCGCCCCGCTGCCGGTGACGAACCGCACCGGCGGCGCGGACAGCTCCTCGAACAGGTACTCCCCGGCCAGCCCGGTCCCGCCGGTCGGCACGGGCAGCCCGGTCTCCCGCAGGAACCCGTCGATCGCAGTGGCCAGTTCGACACAGAGCCGGTCGGCCGCGTCCTCGCCGTCGGGTCGACCGAACCGCTCGCGGGCCCGGGCCAGCGAGGCGGCTCGCGCCGTCCAGGCCGTCCGGGTCGCCTCGTCGGTGCCATACCGCCAGAACAGGCAGGCCGCGGCCCGGTCGGCCGGCGGGTAGCGCAGCAGCCCCGCGCCGGCGTGCAGGCGCAGCAGCACCCGCAGGATCTCGGCGGCGTCGTGGTCGTGCACGCCGCGCTCGTACCCCTCGTCATAGCGGGTCTCGGCGATCCGCCGGACCAGCTCGCGCAGATCGTCACCGTCGACCGCCGCGGTGTGCAGCGCGTCCAGGGTGAGCCCGTCGCGGCCCGCCTCGGCGGCGGACAGGATGGTGGCGGCCAGGTGCTCCGCCCGGTACACCTGCGGCGACTCGGAGACCAGCAGCTGGTCCCAGAACCGGCGGGTCTGCTGGAACTGCTCGTCGCGCACCGGCGCGCGGTAGTCGGTGCCGGTCACCGCGACGGCCATCCGGCCGTCGTGCGGCACCACCGCCACGTCGATCGGCTGGGTGTTCACCGCGAAGCGGTGCCGGCCCAGCCGGATCGTCTCGCCGCCATCGGCGTACAGGTCGAGCCGGTCGCGCAGGCCGCGTCCGGCTTCCTGGCGGGCGGCCCGGACCCGGCCGTCCAGCTCCTCGGCCCGCACCGCGTCGCCGAGGGTACGCAGTTCCTCGACGACCGTACGCAGCTTGCCGACCATCGGATCGGCCGCGAAATAGGTGTTGATCTCGTCCAGTGAGCCGAGGGTGCCGGCCCTCCGGTGCACACTCACCATGATCCGCTCGGCCGAGGCGACAAGCCGGTCGGCCCGGCGGGCCCGGTCGTCGAGCAACGCCTGCTTGCGACTGGAGAACGCCTCGTAGATGTCGGTACGCCGGGTGGCCAACTCGGCGAGGAAGTCGTCGAACTCGCCGAACCGCGACTCCAGTTCCTCCACCCGCAGCAGCAGCCGACCGAGTTGCTCGTCGCAACGCTCGGCGGTGTCGGACGCCGCCAGCGCACCGGCCACCGCCTGCCCGAGCAGCGCGAACTCGGCGGCGAACCCGGCCCGCCCCTCCACCGCGGCCAGGTCACGGCGACGCTTGTCGAGCACCGCGCGGGCCCGGTTGACCGCGCCCAGCACCTCGCCGACCCGGCCCAGAATGGCGGTACGGACGGTCGCGTCGGCGATGTCCAGCCCACCCACCACGTCGGTGATGGTCTGCAGGCCCTCGGTACGGGCGGCAAGCTCGTCGCCGACCGTGCCGGCCTCGGCCACCGTGCCGATCTCGGCGGCTCGGGCGGCGAGCCGCTCCACCTCCTGCTGGTAGCCGGTGAACGCCTCGTCGCGGCGCAGGAACTCCACCGCCCGGCGGCCGGCCACCGCCAGTTCCTCGTCCAGCCGCCCGGCCAGCTCGTCGATCCGGGCATGGTCGACGTAGCGCAGCTCGCGCAGCGTCTCCAGGTGCCCCCGGGCCCGACGCAGGCCACCCAGTTGGGCCACCCAGTCGTCGGCGGTCAGTGGTGCCTCACCCCGGGCCCGGCGGGCCATCGAGGCGATCTGCTCGGCGCTGGCCTCCACCTCGGCGCGGGCCCGCTCGGTGAGCGTACGAACCTTCTCGTGCTCCTCCAGCACGGCGGTGGCGGTACGCCGCAGCCCGGTCAACGGGGTGGCCAGGTCGCCGAGTTCGGACTCGCCGAGCCAGTGGTAGTGGTCGCTGATCCGGCCACAGGCGGCGATCAACGCCTCGTACACCTCGGCGGTGGCGGTGCCCTCGACCATCCGTGCCGCCGACAGCGAGTCGGAGATGCCGCGTACCAGATCGGCGTTGCCGACCCGCTCCAACGGGCCGGTGCCGGCCGGCTGCGCGGCGGCGTACGCGTCGGAGACGTACGGCGTCTGCCAGATCTGCATCGGGTGGACCCGGGTCGGCTCCTCGGAGACGGCCCGGAACACCACGAGCGTGCCGTCGTCGAACAGCGAGTACCCGTGGCACGGGATCGGTGCGGCGACCTCCTTGCGGATCGCGTTGTACGGCAGCAGCAGCGAACGCCCGTCGGCGCGGGCATGGAAGACGTAGAGCACGTCCTCGCCGTTGGGCGAGCGCACCACCCGCTCGAATTCGAGGCCGGCCACCTCGGCGTCGAAGGTCCGGGTGACACCGGTGGCGAGGTGGTAGCCGCCGGGGAAGATGATGCCGTGGTCCTCGGGCAGCCGTTGGCAGGCCACCCCGATGCCGTCGAGCCGGACCACCTCACGGGTGATCGTGTTGAAGACCAGGTGCCGCCACTGCGTCTCCTTGTACGGCCGCAGCCGCATCAGGATCAGCGTGCCGACCCGGGCCCAGTGCACGTCGGCGTCGGCGAGGCTCTGCAACGGCTCGTCCACCGGCTCGCTGTAGATGCCCTCGCCGACCTCGGTGTTGTTCTCCACCTTGACGGTCAGCGTGCCGCCCACCGTCTCGACGAAGACCTCGCCGCCGATGGAGATGTGCGGGTGCCGGCCGAGGACGTGGTCCTCGCGGGTGGTCTCGATCCACTCGAAGTCGTGGCTGGGTGGGAAGACGTGATCCCGCTCGCCCCGGCTGTCCAGGTACTCGGGCACCCCGTCGACGCCGACCTGCCAGCGCAGCACCCGGATGTCCTCGGTGCGTGGCCCGGTCTGGAACACCGCCAGCAGTCGGCCGTCCACCCGGCGCAGTTGCAGCAGCCGGGCCTGCCGGTAGTAGCGGTACAGCTCGGAGAAGTCGCGGACGAACTGTGGGTGGCGCAGCAGGCCGGGCAGTTCGTCGTGGCCGGCCTCGTCGAACCGGAAGGCGTCCGTCTCACCGGCCGACTCGCGGACGAACCGGTGCAGGGAGAAGACGTCGTCGACGCTCGTCTCCGGCTTCAAGCCGATGAAGACGTTGTAGCCGAACAGCATCAGCCCGCCGACGGAGACGATGTCCCGGGGTACGCAGTTGTGCTCGGTACGGATCCGCTCGGTGCTCAGCAGCCGCAACTCGGTGCTGCCGAAGACCTCCAGCCGTCGGGCGTTGAGCGCCTCCGCCCGCCGGGCCACCTCGGCGGCCTGCGTGGCGAGCCGCCTACGCAGCACCTCGTAGCTGCCGTCGTCCAGCCCCGGGGCAGCGCCCGGCGAGCCGGTCGTCCCGTCTGCTCCGGCCGTCGGGACCGCCGCCTCCGCTTCGTCGATCAGGGGCGCCGGGCCCGGCCGGCCGCTGGACGTACGCCCAGCGGCCGAACCGGCGGTCGGCTCACTCACCGGCGCGCTGCCGGGAGCCGGTCAGGGCGGCGACCGGAGTCTCCGCCACGCCCAGGCGCTGTGCGGCCTTCAGCAACTCCTGGAGCTTGCCCTGGTCAGCGCCACCGGCGCGCATCTGCTGCGCCAGGAAGGCCGACAGGGTGAGGTTCTGCACGTCGGCGCTGTTCAGCGAGCCGATCATCCGGGTCAGGTCGTCGGTGAAGCTGGCGCTGCCGTCCAACCACGGCTTGGTCAGGCTCTGTGCCACGTCCGAGTGGGCCACGAAACCGTCCACACTCTTGCCGAACGAGATCGAGCTGAGCAGCCGGTCGAAGAAGACGCTGTCCCCGCCGACGATGTCGATGTTCGCCTTCTCCAGGCCGGTGGAGACCAGTTTGGCCTGCGCCTCGGCGACCTGCCGCTGGGTGTCCAGCCCGGCGAGGCGGACCTCCTTCTCCAACTCCAGGCGCAGGCGGTACTCCTCGTGCTCCCGGGTGGCGTCGTCCAGCGCGGCCATCGCGGCGGCCTTCTCGGTGAGACCTTCGGCCTCGCCCTTCAGCTTCTCGCGCACCGCGTCGGCGGCGGCCAGCAGCTTCTCCCGCTCCACCGCGACCTCCGCGCGGCCGACCTTCTCGATCGCCTCGGCGCTGCGCTCCTGGACCTGCACCTCGGCCAGGCCGGCCGCGGCGGTCTCGGCCTGGATGCCCTCGGCCAGCCGGATCTTCGCCCGGGTGTCCAGCTCGGCGGCCTGCTGCCGGGCCTCGGCCAGCACCAGTTCCTCGCGGGCCTTGTGCTTGGCGGCCGCCTCGGCTGCCTCCGCCGCCTTGATGTCCTTGACCAGGTTCTCCTGCGCCTCGGCCTCGGCCTGGATGATCACTGCCTGGCGGGTCCGCTCGGCCTCCTCGACCACCCGCAGCCGCTTGATGTTCTCCTCCTGCTCGGCCACGGTCTTCTCCACCGCGATCCGCTCCCGGATCACCTCGGCGATGGCCCGCTTCTCGGCCTCGACCTCCTTGTTCTTGGCGATCGTGCTCAGCTCGGTCTCGCGGTCCCGGCCGATGACCTCCAGCATGCGGTCCTTCTCGATCCGCTCGGTCTCGATGGCGATGACCCGCTCGCGGTTCTTCTCGGCCACCGCGATCTCGCGGGCCCGGTTCTCGTGCTGGATGCCCAACTGCTCGTCGGTACGGATGTTCGCGGTCTCCGCGCGCAGCCGCTCCTCGGCGCGTACCCGGGTGATCTCGGCCTGCTCGCGAGCCCGTACGGTCTCGATCTCGCGCTGCTGCTTGGCCTCGGCGTCCGCCTGCCGTCGCTCCAGCTCAAGGATCGCTTCCTTGGCGTCGACGTTCTGGCGGGTGATCTCCTTCTCCTCGCTGCGCCGGAACTCGTTGGTCCGGACGTTCTCCTGAGTGGTCAGCTCGGTGATCTTCCGGATGCCCTGGGCATCGAGGATGTTCGCCGGGTCGAGCTGCGACATCGGCGTCTGCTCCAGGAAGTCGATCGCCGCGTCCTCCAGGCTGTAGCCGTTGAGGTCGGTGCCGATCACCCGGATGATCTGGTCGCGGAATTCGTCACGCTTGGTGTAGAGGTCGACGAAGTCGAGCTGCTTGCCGACCGTCTTGAGCGCCTCGGAGAACTTCGCGTTGAACAGCTCCTGCAACGTCTCCCGGTCGCTGGCCCGTGCGGTGCCGATCGCCTGCGCCACCTTGATGACGTCCTCGACGGTCTTGTTGACCCGGACGAAGAAGGTGATCCGGATGTCGGCCCGGATGTTGTCGCGGCAGATCAGGCCCTCGTTGCCGGTCCGTTCGATGTCGATCGTCTTGACCGAGATGTCCATGATCTCGGCCTTGTGCAGCACGGGCATCACGACCGCACCGGTGAAGGTCACGTCGACCCGCCGGACCTTGGAGACGATCAGCGCCTTGCCCTGCTCGACCTTGCGGAACAACCGACTGACCATGAACACCACGCCGAGCGCGACGAGCAGGACGACGGCGAGGAGTACACCGATTCCAGTGGTGATGACTTCCATGGTTGGGCGCGCGGACGGTCGACGCCGACGGCAGAAGCCGCAGGGAACGCCCGCGCATCCTCCTTTCGAGACGTCTCAGGGGCAGCGTGGGACGAGCCGGTGATGGGGGCGGCTGCCCCAGAGGGCAAGTCGGGGTGATCCGCGGGCGGCGCGGCTTCACCGGGCGGGCTACGTGGCGGAATGTCTCAGCGGATCGAAGGCGGGCCCGGCGGGCATCACCCAGAAGAACTCGCCTTCGGTGTCGTAGTCGTAGATCAGTGCGGAACTGCCGGCGGTCATCTTCTCCTCGCCCGGCTGCCGGACCTGCACCACCGCCGACGAACCGTCGGGCGCGGTCACCTCGGCCTGACCGAAGTCGGCGGTGACCGTGCCGGTCCGCACGACACACAGGCGCCCGACGAAGGCATGCCTCGTGGCGTCCGACTCGGCCGGGAAGAGCCGCCCCAGCGGTATGGCCACCAACCGGGTCACCAGCCACGCGCAGAACGCGGCAGCCAGCAGGACGCCGATCGAGACGAGCACCCGGATGCCGGAACCGAAGCCCAGCCCGTCGAGGAGCGCGGTGCCTGCCAGGCTGACGAACCAGGCGACGGCGACGAGCAGGGAGAAGATGATGGCGCTGGGCACGCTGCCGAGGCCGAGGCCGGCGAGGAACGTGCCGGCCCCACCGTCGACGTCCAGGTCGTCACCCAGATCCAGCACACCGGTCAACACCAGCAGCCAGTAACCGACGACCACCACCAGCAGGAAGCTGAACAGCACGGTGGGAAAACTGAGTGCCGCGCCGAGAAAACCGGTCACCGCGTCCTCCTCCCCGTGGTCGGCAGGGGCCCGACCACGATGATCGTGACACGGTATGTCAATGCTCACTGCGGCCGATCGACCCATTGCCACCGGCCGGATCGGGCAGATCAGCCGAGATTGGCCTCAATCAGTGAGTCGATCGTCGCAGACCGTACCTCGACCTGGTCCGCGGTCACGGCCAGGAACAGGGAGCTGCCGTCTGTCCGCCATGCGGTCAGGTACGCCGTCGACGTCACCGGGTCGTCCGTCGTCAGCACCTGGGCGCCGCTCGGCACGGTGACCTCGCGTGGCGTTCCGGGCAGACCGGTGGGTGCGGTGAAGTCGAACACCGCGATCACCCGGGTCACCGGGCCGCTGCCCTCGTACGCCGCCCGGGTTCCGGTCGGCACCAGCTGCGGTTGTTGCGACTTGAGTACCGCCTCGGTGGCATCGACCGCCCCCAGGTAGGGCGGCAGTCCCCGCAGATCGGGGGCGACCGGGCCGGCGGAATCGGCCGGGCTGGCGGAGGTCGGGCCGGTCGGCGGCACCGCGCTGCGCTCGGCGACCATGACACCGACCGCCCCGATGCCGACCACGGCGGACAGGGCCAGCCCGACACCGGCGGTCTGCGCACGGCGACGCCGACGCAGACGGGCACGCACACCCGGCAGCGGGTCGGGGCCGGCCGGATAGTGGTCGGGGTCGGAGTTCCAGACCTCAAGAAGGGCCTGCTGCACGTCGCTCATCCCGCTACCTTCCGATCGGCACCGGCGTGGGTGGGCAGCCCGGCGCGGATCGCACCGAGGGCCCGATGACGCAGCGAACGGACCGTGGCCGGGCGCCGTCCGATGGCTTCGGCGATCGCCTCGTCGGTCATGTCGTCCAGATAGGACAGGACGAGCACCACCCGCTGCAGGGGAGGGAGGTCGGCAAGCATCCGGCGGAGTTGGTCGTGGTCGTCGACGCGGCCGAGCCCACCGTCGGCGACCAACGGGCGTACGGGTACGGCGATCCGGGCCCGGCGCACGAGCGTACGCATCCAACTGATGTGCAGTCGGACCATCACGGTCTTCGCGTACCCGATCGGGTTGCCCTCGACCAGCAGGCGGTGCCACGCACCGGCCATCCGCACGTAGGTCTCCTGGAGAAGATCCTCCGCTTGATCCAGATCAGCGGCGACCGCACGCGCGTATCGCCGCAACGCCGGTGTGGACTGGCGCACGAACATCTCGAACTCGTCGGCTTCCATCCCACCTCCCCTCGCCACTAGTACGCCGCGGGCACGGCGATCTGTTGCAGGCGATCCGGTCGGCCGACCGGAAATGCTCACGCCGGCAGCAGTGACGAGACCAGCACCGCCAGCGCGGCCAGGTAGGCGACCAGGAGGACCCTCGTGATCGCCGTCGACAGGTGGTCCCACTCCAGGTTCCAGCCGCCGGAGTCGTCGAAGTGCAGGGCCGACGTGGTCATCAGCGACCGCCCCAGACCGAATCCGACACCGGCGGCGACGGCCGTCAGCGGCGTGGCGAAGAGCAGCAGCACCACCGCGGTCAGGTACGCCAGCCCGCTGGGCAGGTACGTCCGCACCCCGGTGCCCATCTCCAGGCCGAACTGGAAGGGCCCCGCGAACCGTCCCAGCCGGAAGACGCTCTCCGGCACCAGACGCTTGTTCTCCGGCAGCGCGAAGCGCAGCACGCCGAATTCACGCAGGGTCACCACCAGGGCGGCGACCAGCACGATCCCGATCCGCACCGGCGGCGGAAGCGGGGCTCGCAGCAGGGAACCGACAAGCAGCAGGGCCGCCGCGATGACGACGCCGCCGGCGACGAGCCCGAGGCAGAAGTAGAGAGCGGGGAGACCTCGCCAGACCGGCGAGCTCAGCACGGCGGCTGAGTTCCTGCTTCAAGTGGAGCCGCTGGTCGCGAAGCCGGCCGTCAGTGCCAGGCCCGCCACGAGCAAGGCCGTGGGCCACCGCCCGTCGTACCGAAGGCCGGCTGCCGCCACGATCACACCCAGGCCGACCACCAACCCCATACCGGTGTACGGATGCCAGAACCGCCGCCGCAGCACGGCACTTCGGGATCCGGGCACGGTCAGTACCGGCAGATGGTGAAGTAGGTGTTCGTCGTGCCGCCGGCCGAGACCGTGGTGTTGCCGTCCGAGCAGCGCCACCAGACACCGTCGGGGGTGGTCCACCGCCACGCGTTCTTCTTCGTCGTCGCGCCGCAGGAGTTCGAGACCGGCTTGTAGGTGTAGGTGACCGGCTCGTCCCGCACCGTGCCGGAGCGATGCCACCCCGAGGCGCAGTAGGTGCTGCCCCGGTACGCGCCGCCGAAGCAGGCAGCCGCCCTGGCGGTGTGCGAGCCCACGTTGTCCTTCTGTGGCGAGTAGCCGTTCGGGAACGCGTCCTTGCAGTCGTTGCGATCCCAGCCGGTCAGGCCACCCGGCCCGGTCTCGGCGTGGGCCGGTGACGAGAAGCGGGAGGTGGCGGACGCCACGAAACCACCCACCGCGAGCGCGCTGAACGCGATCCCGCGCAGGACCGTTCGGCGCTGCGGCTTCACCCGCAGCCGGGTCAGCGCCCTGCTCCGCGGCGCGTCGGGCGCAGCAACGGACAGGTCGGGAATCTGCTCGAACGTCAACGTCATGACGCACTCCCCTCGCGGTGCGCGATCTTCTTCCGCACCATGTCGAACTGCCGCTCGGCCGACCCGACGTCGACCGGCAACGAGAGATCGACCACCTGGCCGTCGGCGCGGACGGCCATCAGCACCGGCGGACTCAGATGGGCGATCTTCTGCCACTCGTCCCGGTCCGACACCACGTCGAACTCCTGCCGGACGGCCTCCGGCCACTGCTCGACGTCCTCGTAGGTGAGCAGGACCGGGCGGACCCCCGCCGTGCCGGCCAGTTCGGCCAGTCGCGCCGTCACGGCACCGCACAACGGGCATCCGGTGTCCGAGGCGAGCACGACGCGATCCGCGCCGTCCGTCACCGCGGCCCCCAGCACCAGGTCGGGCCCGGCGGACGAGTAGCTGACCTCGCGGACCACCAGCGCGCGGAGCATCCGGACCTCCCGCAGGAGCGCCCCGACCGCCAGGAACAGGATGAGGATGGCGATCCAGTTCAGGATGGTCAACGCCACCGACGGCGACATCAGCCGACCGTCCAGGAGATGTTGATCTGCTCCAGCCAGGCGAGCTTGTCGGCATCCGTCACCGCGTCGTCGGCGTCGGCGAAGACCACCTCCGCCATCGCGGACGGAAAACCGAGGGTGTACGTGTAGTCGGTCAACTGGGCGGCCGACGTGACGCCGGGCAGCGGCGAGCGCCACACCTCACCGAACATCGTCCGAGCGCCCTGATGGCGCGGCTGAAGGCTGGCGGCGTGGGCGGGCCCGGGGATCGACAACGACCCGAGCCCTTCGGCGAACAGCGCGATGTGCTCGCTCATCGTGCCCAGCAGCGTCTCTCGTCTGGGCCGTACCACCATCCCACGCACCTGGTCGGCAATCTCCAGCGTGGCGAAGAGTTCGACAAGCCGCTCGCGGCGCGGCGCCGGCCCGCCGAACACCGTCATCAGCTCGTGGTAGTCACCGATCAGCGTGGCGACCGAGGTGTGCTTGTCGAGCGACTCCGACACGACGACCTCGCGGCCGTGGACGAGGAAACGGTCGACCGGATTCGCGGCAACCATGTAGGTGCAGGCGAATTCGTGATATCCGCGAGGCCCGATCTGAAATCCGCGCCCGTAGGCACCACTGGCGAAACGAACGTGGGCCGCGACGCTGGTGACCCGAGGAAGTTCGGCGAGCTCGACATTCACCACCGCGGCACTGGGTGCCACCAACTCAAGACTCTGACCGGGCACTTGATCTCCCTCCCTGGTGGCCAGACCGTAGCAACAGCGCCAGCCGACAAGTGTCCTGTGTGGCATTTGGTGCAGGGCCCGTACGCACCGTGAACGCGGGTGCCGCTTCGGGCTATCCGCCCCCGAGCATCCATATCGCCAGTGCGAGCCGCCGAGATTCGGTGGATAACCGCCGACGAGGTCGACTCGACCCGAGTCTTTGTGTTCCTGACGCTTCGCCCTTTTTCGCAGGTGAGAGCGAAACCACAGTGCGGTGATCGAACGATCACCCGCCCGCAGACGTCGACCGTTGCAGGGGCATGCCTGGTCGCCGGCCGGATGCCGACGAGCACTCACACCGAAGGGACTCCAAGCGTTGCGTCCAGGTCAGGCATTGCGCTTCGTACGATCTCGTCGTCCGCTCGCCCGGACCGCGCTCGTGTTCGCGGTCGTCGTGGCCCTGGTCGTCGTCGCCACCGCAACGGTCTACGGATGGCCGCTGCGCAGCGCCGAACTACAGCGCGCCGAGGCCGAAGTACTCGACTTCGAGTCGGCGAGGCAGCGGGCGACGCAGATCATCGCGGCGGAGACAGCCGACACCGAAGTGGACCCGGGCTGCCGGAGTCAACTCCTGACCCACGACACCAGGAGCGCGAAGGCCGTGCTGCTGCTGCACGGCTACACCGGCTGCCCCGGACCGTTCAGCGATCTGGCGAAGCTCTACTTCGACCAGGGCTACAACGTGTGGGTTCCCCGCGCCCCCCGACACGGCCTCAACGACCGCACGGCGCACGCGGCGCTGCGGGCCGACGAGCTGACCGAGTATGCGAACGCCGCCTTGAACCTGACCGCCGGACTGGGCGACGAGGTCGGGGTCGTGGGCCTCTCCGGTGGTGGGATGCTCGCCACCTGGTTGACCGGGCACCGTCCCGACGTGGTGAGCCGGACGCTCGTGCTGTCACCCTTCTACAAGCCCAACGCCGTACAGGCGCCCGGTTTCGCGATCAAGCCCCTCATCGTGCTGTACGGGTTCGGCATCCTGCCCGACCGGACCAACTCCAACGGCTTCTCGTACGCGGCGTTGTCGCAGTACCTCCGGCTCGTCCGGAACTTCAACGCCGACCCGAAGAACCCGAACCTGCGCGAGATAGCCGTGGTCACCTCCGCCAACGACGACCTCATCGACCATCAGGAGGCGCTGGGCATCCCCCGGGCGATCGCCGATCGCAACGGCATCACGCTGTCGACGTACGAGTTGCCGCGCGACTTCGGCATCGGCCACGACATCGTCAGCCCGAAGGCCCTGCTGGGCAGGACCGACGAGCTCAACCGGCTCTACCTGGATCTCTACGAGGGCACCGCCCGCCCCTGACCGGCTCGCGGGCGCGACGGGTAGTCCCTTTGTACTGGCCCGCCCGCCTCGGACCGCCGTCAGTCGATCCCGGTCCCCACCGTCGAGCCAGGACGGGGCGGGGGCGTTCCCGAGCTGTCGGCGACAGCTCCACCGCTGACCAGTTCCGGCACCAACCACCCGGCTGCCGCCGTGACGGCGGCAGCCAGCCACAGTTCGAGTCCGGGTCGGATCACCGCACCGGCCACTGCCGCCGTGCCGACCGACCCGGCGACCGCTGTGGCTGCGGCTGCGGCTGCGGCTGCGACTGCGGCTGCGGCGAAGATCAGCGCGCGGATCACCACCGGGAGCCCGGTGGATCGGCCACCCGCCAGGCAGCCGCAGGGTGTACCGGGTCGACGCCGTCGAAGCACCTCGGCGTAGCCCGCCAGGACGGCGTAGGCGACCGCGAGCAGGGCGTATCCGACCGTCGACAATTGCGGTACGAGCAGCACGACGCCAAGGACCACGACGGCGACACCGACCTCGGTGGCACCCAGCAGCCGACCGGTCCAGATCCGGACGACGGACGGCAGCAGCGCCTGTCGGGCCAGCAGTGACCGAACCCGCTGCGGGCGGGCGACATGGCCGACACCGGCGACGAGCAGCAGCAACGCACCGCCCAGGGCCACCACGGTCACCAGCGTCGAGAACCCGCTCACCGTGCCTCCTAGGTCCGGCCGGCACCAGGTGGGCCGCGTGAACCGGCGGTGCGCAGCGACGGCGCGGTCGCCCGCACAAACCCGGCGAAGCGGTGTCTGCGGCGGTCAGCCGGGAACGACGACTCCCCCGTCGATCGCGGCAGCGGCGATGTCGGAGCGGTGGTGCGAGCCCTCCAGCGTCACCTCGCGTACCAACTGGTAGGCGGCATCGCGCGCGGCGGCCAGGTCCGCGCCGGTGGCCGTACCGCAGAGGACCCGGCCGCCGGCGGAGAGCAACGCGCCGTCGGAGGCCCGGCGGGTGCCGGCGTGGATGATCCCCGGACGGTCCGCCCCGGTGATCACGTCACCGGTACGCGGCGTGGCCGGGTAGCCCTCGGCCGCGACCACGACGGTCACGGCGGCACCGGCGCGCCAGCGCAGCGGCGGGTGGTCGGCCAGCGTGCCGGTGGCGGCGGCGTGCAGCAGCCCGGCCAGCGGAGTCTCCAGCAGAGCCAGCACCACCTGGGTCTCCGGGTCACCGAAGCGGGCGTTGAACTCGATCACCCGAGGGCCCTTGGCGGTGATCGCCAACCCGACGTAGAGCAGACCGGAGAACGGGGTGCCCCGGCGACGCATCTCGGTGAGCGTCGGGTACACCACGTCGCGCATGACCTCGTCGACCAGACCGGCCGGGGCCCAGGGCAGCGGAGCGTACGCCCCCATGCCGCCGGTGTTCGGGCCGCTGTCGCCGTCGCCGACCCGCTTGAAGTCCTGCGCCGGCAGCAGCGGCACCGCCGCCTCGCCGTCGGTCACCACGAACAACGACACCTCGGGGCCGTCGAGGTACTCCTCGATCACCACCCGGCCGCACTCCTGTGCGTGCTCCAGCGCCACCGCCCGGTCGTCGGTGACGACGACGCCCTTGCCGGCCGCGAGTCCGTCGTTCTTCACCACGTACGGCGGGCCGAACTCGTCGAGCGCCCTGCCGACGCCCTCGGCCTCGGTGCAGGTGTACGCCCGAGCGGTGGGCACACCGGCGGCGGTCATCACGTCCTTGGCGAACGTCTTCGACCCCTCCAGCCGGGCCGCCTCGGCGCTCGGCCCGAAGACCGGGATGCCCTTGGCGCGTACCGCGTCGGCAACCCCGGCGACCAGCGGCGCTTCCGGCCCGATCACCACCAGGTCCGCCGCCACCTCGACGGCGAGCGCCGCGACGGCACCCGGATCGACGATGTCCACCGACCGCTGCTGGGCGACCTCCGCGATCCCCGGATTACCCGGCGCGCAGATCAACTCCGAAACGGACGCATCCTCGGCAAGCCGCAGCGCGAGCGCATGCTCCCGCCCCCCGCCACCCAACAACAAAACCCGCACGACCCGGCATCCTACCCACCCCCACCCCCACCCCTGTTGATCAAGAAGTTCGCGTCTCAAATCCGGCTGTCGGAGACCAAAACCTCTTGATCAACTCTGCGTACGGCGGAGGGCGCGGCGGACGGTTTCGGGGATGTAGTCGGGGCGGAGGGTGTCGGCCCAGGTGAAGCGGAGGATGCGCCAGCCGGCGTTGACGAGGCGGTTCTGTCTGAGGCGGTCCTCGTAGAGTGCTTGGGGGGTGCGGTGTGGGTCGCGGCCGTCCGCTTCGGCGATCAGCCTGGCGGTGCGCCAACCCAGGTCGCCTGTTCCCAGTAGGTAGCCGTCCTTGTCGCGGACCTCCAGTTGCAGCGTCTCGGGTGGGACGCCGCCGTCGACGCACCTCAGGCGGGAGCGGGTCTCCAACGGTGACTGCGCCCGGCCGTCCGCCTCGGCCAGCCAGGTCCGCGCCGCGACCGCACCACGCCGTCCCCTGATCAGAGCGGGGATCATCGCAAGGTCATCCTCGATCAACAGCTGCCGGTTGAGTGCGGAGTCCAGAAGGCAGATGGCCGGGTAGCGGGGGACCCGAAGGATGGCATCCGCGACGGTACGGATCGCGGTCGTGACCGGAATTCCGGCGACCATGGCGACCTCGGCCGGGTCGAGGGTGAGCTGGTGCACCACCAGATCGGGGTCGGTGGTGCGCTGCGGGCGCGGTCGGTCCACCGGCACCGACACGCGGATCTGGGAGGTGGCCCGCAGGCCGGCGATGGTGTGCAGCTCGGCAGCGGTGTCCAGGACCGCGACCGCCCCGGGCCCCAGGCTGTCCACGGCCGCGCGGATCCTGCCCCGCCGAAGTCCGAGCACATCCCGCTCGGCATTCGGCACGAAGCGCCCCCGAGCCACCCTGCTCCAGCGCCCCGACCGGACGAAATGCCGGACCTGATCCCTGGTGTACCCGGCCGACAGCGCCTGCGCCGCCGTCACCACGCCGTCGCGGCCAGCACCCAACTGGCACAACCGCTCACATTCACCCACCCACCCAACCTGCCGTACC
>NZ_PNOZ01000064.1:0-31915 GCF_002879555.1 Verrucosispora sp. ts21
GGGTGGCGGTTGGGTGGGGTGGGGGACGACATCATTGGGTGAGGCGGGAGACTGGCTTCAGCCCGCATGATGTAGGTCGGTCTGACCAACGACAGGAGTGAGGTGCCGGTGGACCCGCTCGACCGCATCGAGGAACTGATTGCCATGGTGGAGCAGGCGCGCTCCGTCCCGATGTCGCGCAACAACTGCATGGTCGATCGGGGCGAGATGATCGCTGCTCTCGACGAGCT
The DNA here is from genome assembly GCF_002879555.1 of Verrucosispora sp. ts21. Classification (NCBI taxonomy): domain Bacteria; kingdom Bacillati; phylum Actinomycetota; class Actinomycetes; order Micromonosporales; family Micromonosporaceae; genus Micromonospora; species Verrucosispora sp. ts21. The sequence continues at coordinate 231 of NZ_PNOZ01000064.1, forward strand.
GCGCGCCGAGCTGCCGGCAGATCTGCGCCGGGCTGCGGCACTTCTCGAAGAGCGCGACAAGATCATGGAGGCCGGCAAGCGGGAGGCCGACCGGATCATCAGTGAGGGTGAGGCGGAGCACGCCCGCCTGGTCTCGGTGAACGAGATCACCGTCTCCGCCGAGCACGAGGGCGCCCGGATCATCGCCGAGGCCCGCGCCGAGGCGCAGCGCCTCCGCGAGGAGGTCGACGACTACGTCGACACCGCGCTGGCCAACTTCGAGCAGTTCCTCACCCGGGCGCTGGCCTCCATCGAGCGCGGGCGGGACAAGATGCACGCGCTACGGGAGATCGGCACCTTCGGTGGCGAGGAGACGGAGCGGCCGCTACCGTTCTGAGCGGCGCGACCGCATCGGTGCCGCGACCCTCCCGCCACACCGACCAGAGCCGGTGACCGACGGAGAACCGGCAGCCGACCGGAGTCCGGCGGCCGTCCGGGAACCGGCGATCGTCCGGAGTTGGCCTGCCACCCGCATCTGCCCCGCCGCCAGCGGTGGGGCCGCCCCCGGTTCGACGTTCGAGTGCCTGTCCAGGTAACCTCGTTTGTCGGCCTCTCACCGGCCGGAGTCTGACTATGCCCAAACACACGCCTTCTTCACTCGACCCCAGGTCGCCGCTGGTCCTCGACACGAGGGAGCTGCCGCGCCGACCTGGTGCGTTGCGTACCGTCGAACGGGTGGTTCAGGCACCGTCGGACCTCGGCGTTGAGTTGATCGGCGTGCCGGAAGGCGCGGACCTCGAACTCGATCTGCGGATGGAGTCGGTGTCCGAGGGCGTGCTCGTGTCGGGGACCGTCAGCGGTCCGGTCCGGGGCGAGTGCGGTCGGTGCCTACGCGGGATCGACGACTCGGTGACGGTGACGATCCAGGAGCTGTACGCGTACGAGAACAGCACCACGGACGCCACCACCGAAGAGGACGAAGTTGGTCGATTGCAGGGTGACCTGATCGACCTGGAACCGGCGCTGCGGGATGCGGTGGTGCTCGCACTGCCGACCAACCCGCTCTGCCGCCAGGACTGCCCGGGACTGTGCTCCGAGTGTGGGGTGCACTGGGACGATCTGCCGGCGGACCACAGCCACCAGCAGGTCGACCCGCGTTGGGCGGGCCTGTCGCAACTGACCCGTACAGAGGAGTAAGAACCGTGGCCGTCCCCAAGCGCAAGATGTCGCGCAGCAACACCCGGTCCCGCCGGGCGAACTGGAAGGCCGCGGCGGTCGCGACCGTGGCCTGCCCGCAGTGCAAGTCCCCCAAGCTGCCGCACGCTGCCTGCTCCGTCTGCGGCACCTACAACGGCCGCCAGGTCCTCGAGGTCTGACCCGGACGCCGCGTGACGTCTCCGACCACAGGTCGGGCGACGCGCAAACCCCGGCGATCGCCTGCTGCTCCCGTCGACGCCGGCCGGCTCTCACCGGCCGGCGTCGTCACGGAGCCGGGAACCGCACGGATCGCCGTTGACCTCCTCGGCGGGGACGACGCTCCCGACGTGGTGGTGGACGGCGCTCTACGGGCGGTGCGCGCCGACCCCGATCTGCACCTCCTGCTCGTCGGCCCGACCAGAGCCGCCGGTGCGCTCGTCGACGCCCTCGACCCGGCCCAACGTGCCCGGTTGACGCTGCGACCTGCGCGCACCGCCGTCGACACGGCCGACGATCTCACCGCGGCCCGCGCCGAGAACACGGTCCGGGCGGCCGTCGCCGCGATCCGCGCCGGCCAGGCCGACGCGCTGGTCTCCGCCGGGTCCACCGGCGCCACGGTGACCGCTGCCGCCCTCGGCCTCGGCCGCTGGCCGCAGATCCGACGGCCGGCCCTGGCCGCCACCCTGCCCGGCGTCTCCGGACCTGTCGTCCTGCTCGACGTCGGCGGCTCGATGGAGCCGAGTCCGGCGACCCTGACCCGGCACGCCGTGCTCGGCGCCGCGTACGCCGCCATCGCCCACGGCCTCGACGCCCCTCGGGTGGGGCTGCTCTCCGTGGGCACCGAACCGGGCAAGGGTGACCGACCCCGCCGCCTCGCCGACCCGATGTTGCGCGCTACGGAACTGCCCGGTGACGCTCGGTACGTGGGCCTGGTCGAGGGGTACGACGTCTGCCTCGGCACGCGCGCCGATGTGGTGGTCACCGACGGGTTCACCGGTAACGTGCTGCTCAAGGCGATCGAGGGCGCGTACGCCATGGCGGGCGGGCCGCCGCCCGACGGGGGCGCGCCGCGGGCAGCCGCGCTGCTCGGGGTGGCGGGCACCGTGGTGGTCTGTCACGGCGCCGCTCGCCCGGCCGACATCGCTTCCGGCATCGCGCTGGCTGCCCACCTCTGGCGGCGAGCCGCCACCGACCGGGTCGCCGCGCTGCTTGCCACCGAACGCACCGACCGCACCGATCGCACGACCGACACCGAGGTACGCACATCATGAGCATCGACAAGCGACGACGGCCCTCCATCGGCCACCTCGAGGCAGCCTTCGGCGTGTCAATGGACCCGGAGTTGCTGGAGCGGGCCCTGACCCACCGCTCGTACGCGTACGAGAACGGCGGCCTGCCGACCAACGAGCGGCTGGAGTTCCTCGGCGACTCGGTGCTCGGCGTGGTGATCACCACCGCGCTCTTCCACAACCACCCGGACCTGCCCGAGGGGCAACTGGCCAAGCTGCGGGCCAGCGTGGTCAACATGCGTGCCCTGGCCGACGTGGCGCGCGGTCTGGGCCCGGACGGGCTCGGCCCCTACCTGCTGCTGGGCAAGGGTGAGGAGACCACCGGCGGCCGGGACAAGGCGAGCATCCTCGCCGACACCCTGGAGGCGCTGCTCGGCGCGATCTACCTCCAGTACGGGCTGGACATCGCCGCCGAGGTCATCCACCGGCTGTTCGACCCGCTGATGGCCGAGTCGGCCGGCCGGGGCGCCGCCCTGGACTGGAAGACCAGCCTCCAGGAGTTGACCGCGGCGCTGGGTCTCGGTGTGCCGGAGTACCGGATCGAGGGCGCCGGCCCGGACCATCTGAAGACCTTCACCGCCTGGGTGGTGGTGGCCGGTAACCGGTACGGCGGCGCCGACGGGCGTAGCAAGAAGGAGGCCGAGCAGCGGGCCGCGGAGTCGGCCTGGCGGACCCTGAACGCGCAGGCCGAAGCCGACGACGAAGCCGACCGGGCCGAGCCGGAGCCGCTCGACGAGCCGTCCGACGCCGCGGTGACCGTCGAGCCGGCGGGGATCGTCGAGCCCGCGGCGATCGCGGACGACGACGGGCGGGCCGTCGTGGACGCCGGCCGGCCGGAGGTGCAGGCGCCCCGTGCCTGAACTGCCCGAGGTGGAGACCGTCCGGCAGGGGCTGGCGCGCTGGGTCACCGGCCGACGGATCGAGTCCGTCGAGGTACGCCACCCGCGTGCGGTGCGTCGACACGTGGCCGGTGGCGCCCACTTCGCCGACGTGCTGGCCGGCCGGACCGTGCTCGACGTGTGCCGGCGCGGCAAATATCTCTGGTTGCCGCTGGACAGCGGTGACGCGGTGATCGGGCATCTCGGCATGTCCGGGCAACTGTTGCTGCAACCGGCCGCCGCCCCGGACGAGCCGCACCTGCGGGTCCGCTTCCGGTTCACCGACGACGGTCCCGAACTGCGCTTCGTCGACCAGCGCACGTTCGGTGGGCTCTCGGTAAGCGAGGACGGCGCGACGCTGCCCACGGAGATCGCCCACATCGCCCGGGACCCGCTGGATCCGCAGTTCTCCGACGCGGACTTCGTCACCGCGATGCGCCGCCGCCGTACCGAGGTCAAGCGCGCCCTGCTCGACCAGACGTTGATCTCCGGGGTGGGCAACATCTACGCCGACGAGGCGCTGTGGCGGGCCAAACTGCACGGCACCCGGCCGACCGACGCGTTGACCGGCCCGGCCGTACGGCGGTTGCTCGGCCACGTACGCGACGTGCTGACCGAGGCGATCACGGCGGGCGGCACCAGCTTCGACGCGCTGTACGTCAACGTCAACGGGGAGAGCGGTTACTTCGACAGGTCGCTGAACGTCTACGGCCGTGAGGGGCAGCCCTGCCGACGATGCGGTGCGCCGATCCGCCGGGAGGCCTTCATGAACCGGTCGTCGTACAGTTGCCCGCGCTGCCAGCCCCGCCCCCGCGCCACCCTGCGCGGCTGACCTCGATCACGGTACGGGGCCTCGATCACGGTACGGGGCAGGGCAGCCGCCAGGCGTCCAGGCTGCGGTGTTTGCGGATGGAGGCGAACCCGTAGCCGACGCTCGTGACACAGAAGTCGGTGAGCCCGCCGGTGTACTCGACGTGGAACACCGGCTTGCCGGCGTCGACGAACGGCAGCAGCTTGTCGCACCGGTTGAGCCGTACGCACTCCTCGTCGACCGCGAAGTCGAAGTCCGGTGCCAGCGCGGTGACCTGCCCGAGGTTGCCCCGCAGCCCGGGAGACAGATCCAGTGAACGGGCCAACGCCGCGACCCGACGGTTGAACTGCAACTGGTCGTCGAAATCCAGCGGGAAGCCGGGGGAGTTGGCGTAGCCGTCGGCGTCGGCGAGCAGTACCGCGCCGAAGCCCTTGCCGCGGCAGAGCCGGAACCGGTCGGCCAGCACCGGCCGCAGGGCGTCCCACCGGCGTACGTCCAGCCAGGTGCGGCCGGAGCGGGTGGCCGTCGGGCCGCGGACCTGGGGCGGGAACCTGGTCGCGTCCGGATCGTCCGGGTGGACCGTGCCGACGTGCACCTGGCAGACCAGTCGACGGTGACGGGCCCGCAGGTCGGCGGTCTGCGCCGCGGTGGTGTTGGCCGGATCGAGGACGAACACGTCCGCCTCGACCGTCACGTCGAGCACCCCGTCGAGTTGCCACTGCCATCGCCACAGCCGGGCCGAGGCGGACGGCCAACTTGTCGGTGCGCCGGGCGGGGTGAGATCCGGCCGGCAGGCGGCCAGCGACACGAGCACGGTGCAGGCCAGGCCGGCGCGCATCGCCCGTCGTACCTTTGCCCCGCCCAGCCCGATCCGCATCGCCAGCTCCGCAGGTTGCGCCGGCGGCGTGACGCCGCCCGAGCCGGTACGCCGTCGGCGTACCTCACCCACTCAAACGAGCGCAGACCCGACAAGGACTCGCGGCTGGACGTGGCGCGGCACTCAGAACGCGACGAGTTCCGGTGCCGCGCCCGCCGCACTCAGCGTGGCGCGGCGAAGACCTGCGTCCAGTACGGTCCGTTGCTGCTCGCCACGCCGACGCCGATCTCGGTGAAGGCGCAGTTCAGGATGTTCGCCCGGTGACCGGGGCTGTTCATCCAGGCGTCCATCACGGCGGCGGGCGACTGCTGGTTCCAGGCGACGTTCTCGCCGTACGTGCGCCAGGCGTACCCGACCCGGTCGATCCGCTCTCCCGGGTCGCTGCCGTCGCTGCCGGTGTGCGACATGTTCCGGTTGTCGGCCTGGTCCTGGCTGTGCCGCTGGGCCGCGGTCGTCAGCTTCTCGTCGACGGTCAGCGCGCCGCAGCCGGCCTTCGCCCGTTCCGCGTTGACCAGGTCGACCACCTGGGCGGCCTGCGAGGCGCCGGCCGGGTTGGACGGCGAGGTGGTGACCGTGGCACCGCGACTCGGGCTGCCCCGACGCTCGGCGCTCTGCCGGGAGGGTGCGGTGCTGCTGCGCGCGGGCGTGGGCTTCGGCTTCGCCGCTTGACTGGGCGACGGCGAGGGCGTGGCGGCGCTTGGCGAGACGCTCGGGCTCGGGCTGGGGCTCGGGGAGTCGAGTGGGTCGAGGACGTCCACCGACTCGTCGGCGTCCAGCAGCGCGGGTCCGGTGGCCACCGGACGCTCACCGGCGGTGGTGCTGGTCGGCGCGTCGTTGCCGGGCAGCGCGAGGGCCGCCACGCCGATGCTCACCGCGAGGGTGGCCGCCGCGGCGGCACCGCCCATCACCAGGGGACGCGACAGGCGACGACGGGACGGCCGGGCGTCGGTCCCGGGCGCATCGGCCACCGCCTCGGTCCGGGCGGTGGCCCGATCCTCCGGTACGCCGTAGGCCCCTTCCCCGTGCCACCGGCCCTCGTCACCCCGCCCATAGTGCTGCTGACCGGCGTAAGGCAGTTGCGCACCGTAAGGCTGGTCACCGTAGGGGGCCTGGCCGGTGTAGGGCGGCTGGGTGTCGGCGTACCCCTGGTTGTCGTACGCCTGGTTGTCGTGATGCGGGTCGGGGGCGGCGTGCCGCGCGGGCTGCTGTCCGTCGTGCTTGTCGGACCAGCGGCTGACCTGCGTGGTCGGCTCGTCGGCGCGCCAACCGCCGTCGTGCCGGCCGTGGCTCGGCGCGCCGTAGTGCCCCTCGGTCGACCAGGCGGTGTCCCGGTGGTGCTGGCCGGCGCCGGGGTCCTGGTCGGCCCAGTGGGGGTGGGCCGGTGCCGGATAGGTCGTCTCGGCGGGCCGGTGCGGGCGGTGCTGCCACTGCTCGGTGGGCTGGTCGTGGTACCACCGGTCGGACGAACTCTCCGGTTCGTCGCCGAACAGGTACGACGAGCGCGGTGCCGGGCGGTCGGTCAGCCAGGCCGGGTCGTCGGTCGATGGCGCTGGTCGCCGGGTGGAATCCGGGTCGAGCGGGTCGTTCCAGCCGTGCACGCCTGTCGCCTCCACGGGTCGGTAAGGGGCCGGGGTGACGCTACGTGGTCGGTCTGAGCAGCAGCAATGTGGCTAAGGAAGAGTTAAGAGGACCCTGTACATCCGGGTGAGGTATTCCGGCGATTCGGTGCGTAGAGTTGGGGTGTCCGGACAGAGTGTGTCCGCGCCGTGTGGCAGCCTCCCGCGACGGGTCGGGTAGACGTCGAAATGATCTACGGCCTGCGTGAACTTGACGAAACAGGGGCTGTCGGCTCAATATAGAGATGTCGCCAGTCGCGCCCGGCCGTGCCCAGAATTCGTGGGAATGGTAGTCGCGTATACAAGGGCGCGCGTTGGCCGGCCTCTCCGGCAGCGCAATTCAAGGAGTCAACATGGCGAAGGCCCTCTTCGGCCACGTAGGTGCAGCGCCCGACCGGCGCCTGCTCGACGAGGTCACCCGACTGCGTGCCAGGGTTCAGTCACTGGAGTTCGAGATCACGCGGCTGCGTGCCGAGAACGATCGGCTCGCGGCGGCTGCGGCAGAGGCGGATGATCTGCTCCGTCTTGCCGAGCCCGCGCTGACCTGATCCACCTGGCCGCCACAACCGAATAGCACCACCGCACAAAAGCGCGCCGACACGAAGTGCCGGCGCGCAATTCTGTGCACCATTGATCGACTTTGTGGCCGGGATGATCGACTGGATCGTCCGGTGTCGGTGCGTAACCGTCTGACACCTGTGAAATGGAACGCTCGCGGCGTGCCGGCGGGTGGGTCGCGTCGCGCAGCACACCTGGTGCCGGGTTACTCTGCGGGTTTACCAGGGTCCGCGCAGCCGGGCGACGGTACGGCGGCCACCGGACGAGGATCGAGAAGGTGCATCTCAAGAGCCTGACGGTGAAGGGCTTCAAGTCCTTCGCCTCCGCGACGACGCTGAAGCTGGAGCCGGGGATCACCTGCGTGGTGGGCCCGAACGGCTCCGGCAAGTCCAACGTCGTCGACGCCATCGCCTGGGTGCTCGGCGAGCAGGGCGCCAAGGCGCTGCGCGGCGGCAAGATGGAGGACGTCATCTTCGCCGGCACCGCCGGTCGGGCCCCGCTCGGTCGGGCCGAGGTGACCCTGACCATCGACAACACCGACGGCGCTCTGCCGATCGAGTACACCGAGGTCTCCATCACCCGCCGGATGTTCCGCTCCGGCGAGAGCGAGTACGAGATCAACGGCGACACCTGCCGCCTGCTCGACATCCAGGAACTACTCTCCGACTCCGGCATCGGCCGGGAGATGCACATCATCGTCGGGCAGGGGCGGCTCGACGGCATGCTGCACGCCAAGCCGGAGGACCGGCGCGCGTTCATCGAGGAGGCGGCCGGCGTCCTCAAGCATCGCAAGCGCAAGGAAAAGGCGCTGCGCAAGCTCGACGCGATGCAGACCAACCTGAACCGGCTCACCGACCTCACCGCCGAGCTGCGGCGTCAACTCAAGCCGCTCGGCCGGCAGGCCGAGGTGGCCCGCCGCGCCGCGGTGATCCAGGCCAGCCTGCGTGACGCCCGCCTGCGGCTGCTCGCCGACGATCTCGCCACCCTGCGGACCACCCTGGACCGGGAGATCGCCGACGAGACCGCGCTGCGACAGCGGCGCGAGGAGGTGGAGGCCGAGCACACCGAGGTGCAGGCCCGCCTCGGGGAGCTGGAGGAGGCGCTGGCCGCCGACGCACCGCTGCTGGCCGCCGCCCAGGACACCTGGTACAAGCTCTCCGCGTTGCAGGAGCGGTTCCGCTCGATCGAGCAGCTCGCGGTGGAGCGGCTGCGACACCTCAGCTCCACCCCGGACGACGAGCGACCGGGCCGCGACCCGGACCAGTTGGAGGCCGAGGCCGAACGGGTCCGGGAGCAGGAGGAGGAGCTGCGCGCGGCGCTCACCGACGACCAGATCCACCTCGCCGAGGCGGTGGAGCACCGGCAGGAACTGGAACGGCAGCTCGCGGCGGCGGAACGCGAACTGGTCGCCGCGGCGAAGGCGATCGCGGACCGGCGCGAAGGGCTGGCCCGGCTGACCGGTCAGGTGAACTCGGCGCGCGCCCGGACCACAAGCGCCGGTGAGGAGATCGAGCGCCTCGCCGCCGCACACGCCGACGCGATGGCCCGGGCCGAGCGGGCCCAGGCCGACCTGGACGCCGTCGCCGAGCAGTCCACCGAGGCCGACCGCGACAACGCAGACCTGGACGCCCGGCACGCCGAGGCGGTAAGCGTCCAGGAACAGGCGCAGGCGACGGTACGTTCGCTCTCCGACGCCGAGCGGGCGGCGGAGAAGGACGCCGCCACCTGGAAGGCCCGCGAGGAGGCGCTCGCCCTCGGCCTGCGCCGCAAGGACGGCGCCGGTGCCCTGCTGGCCCGCGCCGACCAGGTGCCGGGGCTGCTGGGCAGCCTCGCCGGTCTGCTCACCGTCGCCCCCGGCCATGAGGCGGCGCTCGCCGCCGCGCTCGGCGGGCTCGCCGACGCGGTAGCGGTAAGCGGGGTGGACGAGGCGGTCGAGGCGATGCGACTGCTCAAGATCTCCGACGCCGGACGGGCCGGACTGCTGGTGGGCAGCCCGGCCGGGCCGGGGATGTCCGGCTCCGCCGACGCGCTGCGTCCCAAACTGCCCGACCGTGCGCACTGGGCGCCCGACCTGGTCGAGTGCGACGCGCGGATCCGACCGGCGGTGCACCGGGCGCTGCGGGACGTGGTGCTTGTCGACGACCTCGCTGCCGCGGCGGAGGTGGTCGCCGGCAACCCCGAGCTGCGCGCGGTCACCCGGGAAGGGGACGTCGTCGGGGCGTACGCGGCGGCCGGTGGGTCGGCGAAGGCACCCAGCTACATCGAGGTGCAGGCAGCCGTCGAGGAGGCCCGCGCCAACCGGCTCACCGCCGAGCGCACCAGCGCGGAACTGCGCGAACAACTGGTCGAGGCGCGGGCGGCGGTGGCCGAGGCGAAGGAGCGGGTGCAGCATGCCGCCGCGGCGAAGCGGGAGGCGGAGAGCCACCGCAACGCCGCCGCCCGCCGGCTCGCCGAGTTGGGTGCCGCCGCCCGCTCCGCCAAGGCGGAGACCGACCGGCTGGGCGAGTCGCGGGCCCGCGCCGAGGCGGCCCGGGAACGGGACCTGACCGCCCTGGCCGAGTTGGAGGAGCGGCTGCGCCTGGCGGAGGCGACCCCGATCGACGCGGAACCCTCCACCGAGGAACGCGATCAGCTCGCCGCGATGGTGCCGCAGGCCCGGCAGAACGAGATGGAGGTCCGGCTCGCGGTGCGTACCGCCGAGGAGCGGGTGTCCTCCATCGCCGGGCGGGCCGACTCGCTGCGCCGGCAGGCCGCCGCCGAGCGGGCCGCGAGGGAGCGGGCCGCGGCCCGGCGGGCGGCGCGGGTGCGTGGCGCGGGCATCGCCCGGGCCGTGGCCGGCGGTGCCCGGGAGGCGCTGACCCGGCTGACCACCAGCATCGCTCAGGCGGAGGAGCAGCGTGACGCGGTGGCCCGGGCACGGGCCACCCGCGAGGCGGAACTTCAGGAGGTGCGGGCCGCCGCGAAACGACTCGGCGCAGAACTGGAGCGACTGACCAGCCAGGTGCACCGCGACGAGGTGGCCCGGGCCGAGCAGCGGCTGCGCATCGAACAGTTGGAGGCCAAGGCCGCCGAGGACTTCGGGTTGACCATGGAGACGCTGATCGCCGAGTACGGCCCGAGTCAGCCGGTGCCGCCCACCGAGGCCGAGGTGGCCGCCGCCGAACGCGACGGCCTGCCGGTGCCCGAACCGGTCCGCTACGAGCGCCCGGTGCAGGAGAAGCGGGCCGCGAAGGCCGAACGCGAACTGACCCTGCTCGGCAAGGTCAACCCGCTGGCGTTGGAGGAGTTCGCCGCGCTGGAGGAGCGCTACAAGTTCCTCTCCGAGCAGTTGGAGGACCTCAAGGCGACCCGGCGTGACCTGCTCACCGTGGTCAAGGACGTCGACGAACGGATCCTGGAGGTCTTCGCCAGCGCGTTCGCCGACACCGCCCGGGAGTTCGAGCAGGTCTTCACCGTCCTGTTCCCCGGCGGCGAGGGGCGGCTGGTGCTCACCGACCCGGACGACCTGCTGACCACAGGTGTCGAGGTCGAGGCCCGCCCGCCCGGCAAGAAGATCAAGCGGCTGTCGCTGCTCTCCGGTGGTGAGCGGTCGTTGACCGCGGTGGCGATGCTGGTGGCCATCTTCCGTGCCCGGCCCAGCCCGTTCTACATCATGGACGAGGTCGAGGCGGCGCTCGACGACGTGAACCTGGGTCGGCTGATCACCCTGCTCGCCCAGTTGCGGGAGAAGAGTCAGCTCATCGTCATCACCCACCAGAAACGCACAATGGAGATCGCCGACGCGCTGTACGGCGTGACCATGCGTGGCGGAGTGACCCAGGTGATCAGCCAACGGCTCAACCGGGCCGGTACGGACGACGAGCGGCGAAGCCGCGGCGAGGAGAACAGTTAGTGGCTCGGGAACGCGCGACAGCGCTGTTGGTGGACTTCGACGGCGTACTGCGGCGTTGGGACCCGGCGGTCGCCGCCGAGGTGGAACGCGAGTACGGCCTGTCCACCGGCGTGCTCGGCGAGATCGCCACCTCCTGGGGGCTGCTTCAGCCGGTGCTCACCGGCCGGCTCAGCCACGCCGAGTGGATGTCGAGCGTCGCCGACGCGCTGACCCCCTCGGTGGGCGACCCGGAGCGGGCCCGGGCCGCCGTGGAGCAGTGGCAGCGCTACCGCGGTGAGGTCGACCCCCAGGTGCTGTCGTTCATCCGCGAGGTGCGGGCCGCCGGCATCCGGGTCGGGTTGGGCACCAACGCCACCGACCTGCTCGACGCCGACCTGGCCGCGCTGGACCTCACCGACGAACTCGACGTGGTGGTCAACTCCTCGGCCATCGGCGTCCACAAACCGGCCAAGGAGTACTTCCAGGCCGCCTGCGTGGCGCTGGAGACCCCGCCGGACCGGGTGCTCTTCGTCGACGACGAGGACCGGGCGATCAACGGGGCCCGGGTGGCCGGGCTGTCGGCGTACCGCTGGAACGGGCCGGACGACCTGCGCTACCTGCGCGCCGCGCTGGCCTCCTGACGGTCACTCGCCGGTCACCCCGTCGATCGCTTCGCGGATCAGGTCGGCGTGCCCGTTGTGCCGGGCGTACTCCTCGATCATGTGGAGGTAGATCCAGCGCAGGCTGATCTCGTTGGCGGTGCCGTCGCGGCGCTTGACGGTGCAGACCTCTTCCAGGTCACGGCCGGCGGTGGCCGCGTCGACGGCCGTGATCTCGGCGCGGAACGCCGCGAAGTCGGCCTCGGCGTCGGCGGTGTCCACGGTGTTGAACTCGGCATCCGGGTCGGCGTCGAAGTCGTACAGCTCGGGCAGGTCCGCACCGGCGAAACGTTGCCGGAACCACGACCGCTCGACGACGGTCATGTGCCGGACCAGACCGAGCAGGGTGAGCGTCGATGGCGACGCGCTCGCGGTCCGTAGCTGCTCGCCGGTCAGCCCGGCGCACTTGAGCAGCAACGTGTCCCGGTGATAGTTGAGCCAGCCCTCCAGCATGGTGCGCTCGTCGGCGCGGTAGGGCTCGTGTCGGCGGTCGATGGCAGGTGCAGTCCACGTCGTCATGCCGGTCATCGTGCTGTCCGGGTACGACAAGTGCGAGCGAGTTTGTGGTTGCGGTTTCACGGCACCACGACAACGGGCCAGCGGCCGGTACGGACCAGGCGGGTGGCGACCGAGCCGACCAGGCGATGCCCGGCCTGCTCGGACGAGCCCACCACGACCAGGTCCGCCCGCGTCTCGTCGGCCGCGGCGGACAGTTCGACGTACGCGTCACCCCGTCGGCAGAGGAAGGTCACCGGCACGTCCAGCTCCTCGGCGCTGCGCCGGCACTCCTGGCGCAGATCCTCGGCCAACTCGTCATGGCTCTGCTGCACTGCGTCGGCCACGACGTCGGACAACAGCGCGGCGTAGGTGGCCGGCGAGCTGACGAAGACCACCACCAGCCGGGCACCCTGTCGGCGGGCCAGCCCGGCGGCGTACGAGGCGGCGCGGAGCGAGGTCCGGGTGCCGTCCACACCGACCAGGACGACCCGTGGCCCGTCGGTGCCCCGCTCAAAGGGCACCGGCCGGGCCTGCGGGCCGTACTGCTGACGATCAGCGGTGTTCATCGGGTCAGTCCCGGACCCCGGTGCGGATCACGGCCGTCGCGCCGCCGGTGGCCACCGTCGACTCCTGCTCCACCTCGTCGGTGAGCGGGCCACCGGTGTGCCGCAGCAGCGGCACCTCCTTGATGAACAGCACGGCGATCAGGGCGATCAGCCCGAACGGTGCGGCGGCCAGGAAGATGTCTCCGGCCCCGTGCCCGTACGCGGACTCCACCACGGCCCGGATCGGTGCGGGTAGCGTGTGTACGTCGGGCAGCGTGCCGCCGCCTGCGCCCGCGGTCGGTAGGCCGAGCGCGGCCAACCCCTCGCTGAGGTAGCGGGTGACGTTGTGACCGAGCAGGGCGCCCAGGGCGCTGACACCGACCGCGCCGCCGAGGCTGCGGAAGAACGCCACCACCGAGCTGGCCGCGCCGAGTTCGTGTGGCTCGACGGTGTTCTGCACGGCGAGCACCAGGTTCTGCATGGACATGCCGACGCCGAGGCCGATGATCGCCATGTAGATGCTGACCTGCCAGTACGGGGTGTCCGCCCGCAGCGTGCCCATCAACGCGAAACCAACGGTGAGCAGCGCCGAGCCGGCGACCAGGTAACGCTTCCAGCGGCCGGTGTTGGTGATGATGCGGCCGACCACGGTGGAGGAGACCAGCAGGCCGAGGATCATCGGCAGGGTCATCAGGCCGGACATGGTGGGGCTGGCCCCACGGCTGATCTGGAAGTACTGGCCGAGGAAGACCGAGGCGCCGAACATGCCCACACCGACGGCGATGCTGGCCACCACCGACAGGGTGATGGTGCGGTTGCGGAACAGTCGGGGCGGGATCAGCGGCTCACTGGCCTTGGTCTCCACCCGCACGGCGGCGGCACCGAGCAGCAACGCGCCGGCCACCATCACCGCGGTCTGCCAGGAGGCCCAGTCGAACTGGTTGCCGGCGAGCGACACCCAGATCAGCAGCAGCGACACGGCGGCGGTGATCAGCGTGGCACCCCACCAGTCGATCTTCACCTTGCGGCGGACGACCGGCAGGTCGAGGGTCCGCTGGAGCACGACCAGAGCGGCCAGCGCGAACGGCACGCCGACGTAGAAGCACCAGCGCCAGCCGAGCCAGGAGGTGTCGACGATCACACCGCCGATCAGCGGCCCGCCGATGGTGCCGACGGCCATCACCGCGCCGAGGTAGCCGCTGTAGCGGCCCCGTTCCCGCGGGGAGATCATCGTCGCGATGATCACCTGAACCAGCGCGGTGAGACCACCGGCGCCGATGCCCTGGACCACCCGGCAGGCGATCAGTTGCCCGGTGGACTGCGAGAGCCCGGCCAGCACCGAGCCGAGCACGAAGATGGCGAGGGAGAGCTGGACCAGCACCTTCTTACTGGTCAGGTCGGCGAGCTTGCCCCACAGCGGGGTGGTCGCGGTGGTGGCCAGCAGCGTCGAGGTGACCACCCAGGTGTACGCGGACTGACTGCCGTTGAGTTCGGTGATGATCCTCGGCAGCGCGTTCGCGACGACCGTGCCGGACAGGATCGCGACGAACATGCCCAGCAGCAGACCGGAGAGGGCCTCCAGGATCTGTCGGTGACTCATCTGCACGGGCATCGCTCGGGCGGGAGCACTCGCCTGAGTCATGGGAGAAGCCTCCAAGCGGAGTGGATATTGTTGCCGGAGGCAACCGTACGACTTGGTTGCCTGAAGCAACAACTTGCTCGGCAGGGGCTCTATTCCACCCGCCTGGCGGGAGAGTGTCGCTGAAAGCGCCGTTACGTCGTAATTGCGGTAAAAGTCCGACCTGGTTACCGCTGGATCGCCGGAACGGGGTCAGGTGGGACGGCGTTTAGGTGGGACGGCGTCAGGTACGACGGCGACAGGTGGGACGGCGTCAGCCCCAGGCGTCGTTGAAGCGGCGGAGCAGCCGGGCCAACTCCTCGACGTCACGTTGCGGCCAGGTCTCCAACGCCCGACGGATCTGTCCGAGCCGGGGGGCCCGAGCGGCGTCGAACCGGCGCTGCCCCTCCTCGGTGAGGCTGAGTTGCGCGGCCCGCCGATCGTTCGGGTCCGGGTCTCGTCTCACCAGACCGAGGGTCTCCAGGCTGTGGATCTGCCGGCTGAGCGTGCCCTTGCCGACCCCGAGTCGGGCGGCCAGATCGGTGAGCCGGATCGCGCCGGAGCGGCGCAGCCAGAGCAGCAGCCCGTACGCGTTCGGCTCCAGATTCGGGTGCACCTCGCTGGCGATCTCCCACGAGAGGGCCCGACCGCGCCGCAACAGGGCGGTCAGTTCGTCCTCGACCTCGCGCAGGCGCTCCGGCAGCTCGTCGTCCACGCCGACGAGACTACGGAGCCGCAGTGACCGTCCGCTGACTGCCCCGCACCACAGCGTCAGTCACCCGCACCGCCCCACAGTGTTAACAAGGGGCCCTTCTACTACGCCAGGCGTTAACAAGGTGCCCTTCCTTTCACGGGGTCAGGCGGTGGTGGGCGACTTGGCGCAGGTGGCCGTCGTTTGTGGTGCCCTCGATGACCACGTCGGCGCTCCGGCTGGCGTGGGTCAGCGTGGCCACCGCGTTGCCGAAGTACGGGCCGGCGAGCTTGCGCCAGCGGAACTGCGGCCGGGGTACGCCCGCGGTGCGGGCCAGCGCCCGGGTCGCCCCGGCCGGCCCACGGGACCAGCCCAGCCGCATCAGCGGACGCATCCCGGCGGGCACCTGGTTGTGGATCGGCGAGCAGGTCAGCTGATGCACCGGGGTGCGTACGCTCGGGTCGGCGAACCGGACCCGGGCCACGTACGAGTGGTGCACGTCACCGGAGAGAACGTTGATCGACGCCGGGGGCGGGTACGCCGGCCCGGCACCCTTGCGGTCGTCGGGCTCACCCGGCGTGCCGCCGCCGACGCGGGCGAACAGCGCACCCATGGCGTCGAACGAACGACGGAACGCGCCCCAGTGTTCCAGGTCCAGCCCACGACGCAGGCGTTCGGAGAGGGCGGCGAGCCACGGCCGGGACGAGTCGGCCAGCTTCTCGTTCCACGCCTCGACGTGGTGGATGCCGGGCGGCAGCAGCCAGGGCAGCGAGGAACCGACGACCAGGTGGTCGTAGTCGCCGTGCACCCGGTCGACGAACCAGGACCATTCGCCCGGCGGCAACATCGCCCGGTGGCTCGGTTGCAACACCCGGCTGCACCGGGTGTCCAGCATGACCAGGCGGGTACGGCCCAGGTCGAGCGAGTAGCTCCACTGGTACTGCACCGCCTGCCACCGCTCGATGTCGTGTGCCAGGTCGGCCTCGGTGTCCACTCGCTTGCCGAATTCGCGCAGCACCTCGGTGGCGTCCCCGGCCGTGGTCACCTTCGCGAAGATCGGGTCGGCGGCGATCTCGTCGGGGGAGAGGTTTCCCAGGTGCTGGTACACCCAGTAGGACGCCAGGCCGCTGGTGATCCGCTCGGCCCACCAGGGCTGCTCGCGCATGTCCGCGCGCCAGGACGCCGAGGTGTTCCAGTCGTCGATGATCTCGTGATCGTCGAAGATCATCACGTTCGGCACGGTGGAGAACAGCCAGCGGATCTCCGGGTCGCCCCAGGACTCCAGGTAGAGCTTCGTGTACTCGTCGAAGCTGACCACCTGGTCGCTGGGCGCGCCCGCCGGGCGGCGTCGCCGTCGGCGCAGCAGGCGCTTCACCGTCGGTGACGTCTCGTCGGCGTAGACCTGGTCGCCGAGGAGCACCAGCAGGTCCGGCAGGGCCGCCGGGTCCGGGTCGGCCAGGATCCGCCGGGCGTACGCGTCGAGTGCGTCCGGGGGCAGCTTGCGGGTGGTGGCGTGCTGGGTGGTCTCTCGGCAGGAGCCGAAGAGCAGCCGTACCGGCTGATCCCGGTCGTCGGCGGCGCGGGTGCGGATCACGCTGGGCGGGAAACGCCCGTCGGGCAGCGGCCAGACCTCCCGGTCGTCGACGAAGACCTGATAGGTCGTGGTGCTGTCCGGGGTGAGCCCGTCGACCACCACAAGTGCGTAGTGGTGGTCGTACGCGGTGAAGGTGTTCGTCGTGCCGGTGGCGCCGTCGGCCGTGCGGACGGTGACCACCGCCGGGGCCGTGGTTTCCACCCAGACCGTGGCCCGCGTGCCGACCACCCGGCGGAGCAGGGGGCCGATGAGCAGCTCGGCGGGCATCGCAGACCTCCAGATGAGAGTGTTTCGACCTCTACTACCCGGCCGGCCGTCGCACCACTGCTGGTTGTGGCCGAGACTACCGCCGCTTCACGACAGGTGCGGGGGTGCGGTGGCTGAGACGCGGTCGGCGGCATCTGACAGGATTTCGGCATGAAGGACTACCTCCTCATCGTTCTCGCCCTGCTCGGTGTGCTGATCCTCGGCGGCATCGGGTTGGTCGTGCCGAGGCTGCGCCGGCGGCCGGCACCCCCGCTGCCGCGTACGGAGGTCGACACCCGGACGCAGGAGGATCTCGCCGGGCCGCCGGTGGAGGCGCCGGAGGCCGAGTTGTCCACCGGCATCCTGGTCGAGCCGCCGCCGGTGGTGGAGGCGCCGACCCCGACCGTCGAGGTGCCCGAGCCGACCGCCGGCCGGCTGGTCCGGCTGCGGTCCCGGCTGTCGCGCTCGCAGAACGCCTTCGGTAAGGGGCTGCTCGGCCTGCTCAGCCGCGACCGCCTCGACGAGGACGTCTGGGAAGAGATCGAGGACAGCCTGATCACCGCGGACGTGGGCATCGACGCCACCCGCGAGATCGTCGACCGGCTGCGCGAGCGGACCCGGGTGCTGGGCACCCGTTCGACGGCCGAACTGCGTGCCCTGCTCGCCGCCGAACTGGTGAACGCGCTCGACCCGGAGCTGGACCGCTCGCTGCGGACCACCCCCAAGGAGGGTGTGCCGGCGGTGCTGCTGGTGGTCGGGGTCAACGGCGCCGGCAAGACCACCACCTGCGGCAAGATCGCCCGGGTGCTCATCGCCGACGGTCGCAGCGTGCTGCTCGGCGCGGCCGACACCTTCCGGGCCGCCGCCGCCGACCAGTTGGAGACCTGGGCGGGACGGGTCGGCGCGGAGACCGTCCGGGGTCCGGAGGGTGCCGATCCGGCCAGCGTCGCGTTCGACGCGGTCCGGCGGGGTATCGACACCGGCGTGGACACCGTGCTCGTGGACACCGCCGGCCGGCTGCAGAACAAGGTCGGCCTGATGGACGAGCTGGGCAAGGTCAAGCGGGTGGTGGAGAAGCACGGCCCGATCGACGAGACCCTGCTCATCCTCGACGCCACCACCGGGCAGAACGGTCTGGAGCAGGCCCGCGTCTTCACCGAGGTGGTGAACGTCACCGGGGTGGTGCTGACCAAGCTCGACGGCACCGCCAAGGGCGGCATCGTGATCGCCGTACAGCGCAAGCTCGGCATCCCGGTGAAGCTGGTCGGCCTCGGCGAAGGTCCGGACGACCTGGCACCGTTCGACCCCGCGCAGTTCGTCGACGCGCTGCTGGGCACCGAAGCCCCCGGTCCGACCGCGTAACCTCGGGTGACCAGAGACAATCGCGCGTACGCGGGCTGGCGCGACCCGAGCCACCCGTCGCAGCGCCTCGGGAGACCGTACGTGACTTCGCAGGAGATCCCCCTGCACGGCGGCAACGTCAGCACCGTGGTGCGGGTCGGTGACACGGTCCGGCGCAACGCCGGACCGTGGACGCCGTCCGTGCACGCCCTGCTGCGCCACCTGGAGTACGTGGGCTTCACCGGTGCCCCCCGCGCGCTCGGCATGGACGAGCGCAACCGGGAGGTGCTGTCGTACCTGGAAGGGGAGTGCGGGGAATACCCGCTGGCCCCGCACTGGGTCACCGACGAGGCGCTGGTCACCGTCGCCACCATGCTGCGGATGTTCCACGACGCCCAGTACGGCTTCGCGCCGCCGGCCAACGCGGTGTGGCGCTCGTTCGGGCCGCCGCCACCGGACACCGAGGTCATCTGCCACCACGACGCCGCGCCGCACAACGTGATCTGGCGTCCGGACGGCACCCTCGGGCTTATCGACTTCGATCTCGCCTCACCCGGTGCGCGGATCTACGACGTGGCCTACGCGGCCTGGACCTGGGTGCCGATCTTCTCCGACCGGGATTCGATCACCCTGGGCTGGAAGCGACCGGACCGGCCGCGCCGGTTGCGACTGTTCGCCGACGCGTACGGGTTGATCCCCCGCGACCGCCACCGGCTGATCGGGACCATCCGCAAGCGGATCATCGACCACGTCGAGGGCATCCGGCGGATGGCTGCGGCGGGGGAGCCCGCGTTCGTGCGGATCGTGCACAAGGGCCACCTGCGCCGGCCGATGCGCGATCTTCGACTGCTCGATTACGAGCGGCGTGCCCTGGAATCCGCCCTGCAGTAACCCGTCGGGGGATAGACCATCACCAAATGGCTGATCCACCCCCGTCGAAGCGTGGAGCTGTGCGGTTTTCTTCACACGTCCGAAACAAGCCGTGACGCACCGGAAACCAGTCGGGGCCCCTCGTCGAAACAGCCGACGACGAGAGTTCCGGCCAACCGGCGTACGGGCGATGCTGCGCGATGCCGGGAGGGAGGGAAAACGACCCGAGAGGAGGCAGCGTGCCGGAGCTAGATTCTGGTGCCACCGCCTGGATTTTGACTTCTGCCGCGCTGGTGTTGCTCATGACGCCCGGCCTGGCGCTGTTCTACGGCGGCATGACGCGATCCAAGTCCGTGCTCAACATGATGATGATGAGCTTCGGCGCGATCGGCCTGGTCAGCCTGTTGTGGGTGTTCTACGGCTACAGCATCGCATTCGGCGAGGACATCGGCGGGATCACCGGTGATCTCTCCGCCGCCGGTCTGCGTGGCATGTTGGAAAGCGGCACCGAGGGCGGCATTCCCGATCTGCTGTTCGCCGGTTTCCAGCTGATGTTCGCCGTGATCACCGTCGCTCTGATCAGCGGTGCGATCGCCGACCGGGCCAAGTTCGGCCCGTGGCTGCTCTTCGCCGGGCTGTGGGCCACCCTGGTCTACTTCCCGGTCGCGCACTGGGTCTGGGGCGGCGGCTGGATCATGGAGCTCGGCGTGCTCGACTTCGCCGGTGGTACGGCGGTGCACATCAACGCCGGTGCCGCCGCGCTCGCTCTGGCGCTCGTACTCGGCAAGCGGGTTGGCTGGCCGAAGGACAAGTTCAAGCCGCACAACCTGCCGATGGTGCTCCTCGGCGCGGGTCTGCTGTGGTTCGGCTGGTTCGGCTTCAACGCCGGCTCCGCCGGCGCGGCCAACGGCACCGCCGCCATCTCGCTGATCAACACCCAGGTCGCCACCGCCGCCGCGGTGCTCGGCTGGATCGTGGTCGAGTGGCTGCGCGACGGCAAGCCGACCACCCTGGGTGCGGCCTCCGGCGCGGTCGCCGGTCTGGTCGGCATCACCCCCGCCTGTGCGTTCCTGGAGCCGCTGGGCGCCATCGCCCTCGGCCTGATCGCCGGTGCGATCTGCGCGCTCGCCGTCGGCATGAAGTACAAGCTCAAGTACGACGACTCGCTCGACGTGGTCGCCGTGCACATGGTCGGCGGCATCATCGGCTCGCTGCTCATCGGTTTCCTGGCCATCGAGGTGCTGGCCGGTGAGGGCAACGACGGTCTGCTCTACGGCGGCGGCATCAAGCTGCTGGGTCTGCAGGCGGTCGGCGTCATCGCGGTGCTTGTCTACTCGTTCGTGGTCGCGTACATCATCGGGTTCGCGATCGAGAAGACCATCGGCTTCCGGGCCAGCGCCGAGGCCGAGGTCGAGGGCATCGACAACGCCGAGCACGCGGAGAGCGCGTACGAGTTCAGCTCCACGAGTGGTGGTGGCGGGGCTTTCGCCGCCGCGGGTATCGCTTCCTCGGCCAAGCCGAAGAGTGAGCCCACCGAAGCGGTAAGCGAAAAGGTCGCCGGCTAACGTTCGTGAGATGGAGGGGTTGGACATGAAGCTGGTGACCGCGGTCATCAAGCCGCACCAGTTGGACGCCGTCAAGGAGGCCCTGCACGCCCTCGGCGTGGCCGGGTTGACTGTCAGCGAGGTCCAGGGTTACGGGCGACAGAAGGGGCACACCGAGGTCTACCGGGGTGCCGAGTACACCGTCGAGTTCCTGCCCAAGATCCGGGTGGAGGTGCTGACCGACGAGATCGACGTCGAGAAGATCGTCGACGCGGTGGTCGGTGCCGCCCGGACGGGCAAGATCGGTGACGGCAAGGTCTGGGTGACCGGAGTCGAGGAGGTCGTCCGGGTCCGCACGGGCGAGCGCGGCCTGGACGCCCTGTAAGGAGACACCGTCGATGACCTCGTTGACCTCTCGGCAAGCCTCGGCTTCGAGCCCCACGGCAGCACCGAAGGTCAACGAGGTCGTCGGCGTACCGGCCGGGATCGGCGCCACCGCGCGTCGGGCCCGGTCGGACGCGTACGACACCTGGCTGGCCCGCCTGCTGCCACCGCGGCCGGGCGTCGCCCTGCTCGCGGTCGGCGGGCTGGGTCGGCGGCAGTGCGCCCCCTACGGCGACCTCGACCTGGTGCTTGTGCACTCCGGGGTGGCCGGGATCGACGAGTTGGCCGCCGAGCTGTGGTACCCGATCTGGGACGCCGGGCTGCGGCTGGACCACTCCGTACGCACCGTCGCCGAGGCGCTGTCGGTCGCCCAGGACGACGTCAAGGTGGCCCTCGGGCTGCTCGACGCCCGTCTGGTCGCCGGTGACCCCGACCTGGCCGACACGCTGATCCGCAGCGCCACCGACCACTGGCGGCGCACCGCCGTACGTCAACTGGCCCCGCTGCGGGAGAGCACGACCGCCCGCTGGCAGGCCCACGGCGAGCTGGCCTTCCTGCTGGAAGGCGACCTCAAGGAGGCGGCCGGCGGCCTGCGGGACGTCGGCATCCTGCGGGCCATCGCGATCGCCGGGATCACCGACGCGCTGCGGCCCGCCGTACACGCCGCACACCTGCGCCTGCTGGACACCCGCGACGCACTGCACCACCAGGTCGGCCGGCGCGTCGACCGCCTGCTGGCCCAGGAACGCGAGGGAGTCGCCGCGCTGCTCGGCCTGCGCCAGACAGCACTCGGCGGCCCCGACACCGGCCCGACCGCCGGCTCAGCGGAACCAGCCGGGGACGGGGACGCGCTGTTGCGTCGGGTCGCCGGTGACGCCCGTACCGTCAGTCATGCCCTGCACGACGCCTTCCGCGCCGCCGACCGGCTGCGCTCCGGTCGCCGCCGGGGTGCCGACGGACGGCCGCTGCGCCGGCCGGTTGCCCGTGACGTCGTCGAGCACGACGGCGAACTGGTGCTGGCCCGTACCGCCATCGGGGCCCGCCCCGACCCCAACCTCTCGCTGCGGGTCGCCGCCGCGGCGGCGGTCACCGGGCTGCCGATCGCCCGCGCCACCTGCGAGTGGCTGGCCACCTACTGTCCGCCGCTGCCCACGCCGTGGCCGGCGGAGGCCCGAGCCGCGCTGACCACCCTGCTGGGCGCCGGTGCGGGGCTGCTGCCCGCCTGGGAGACCTGTGACCGGTACGGGCTGATCGACGGCTGGCTGCCGGAGTGGACCCGGCTGCGCAGCCTGCCCCAGCACAACCCGGTGCACCGGTTCACCCTCGACCGGCACCTGGTGCAGACCGCCTTCGAGGCCAGCCGGCACACCCGCGACGTGGACCGCCCCGACCTGCTGCTGCTCGCTGCCTTCCTGCACGACATCGGCAAGGGTCTGCCGGGTGACCATTCCACGGTCGGGGCACCGATCGCCGAGGCGATGGCCGCCCGGATCGGCCTGCCCGCTGCCGAGGCGACACTGATCGGCACCCTGGTCCGGCTGCACCTGCTGCTGCCCGAGGTGGCCACCCGCCGCGACCTGGCCGATCCGGTGACCATCTCCGGGGTGGCCGAGGCGGTCGGCGACGTCACCACCCTCGACCTGCTGCACGCGCTGGCCCGGGCGGACGCCGCCGCCACCGGGCCGGGCGCCTGGTCGGACTGGAAGGGCCGGCTGATCGCCGAACTGGTGGCCCGGGTCCGCACCACGCTCGACACCGGCGCCGTACCCGAACCGCCCGCCCCGGACCCGGCGCTGGTGGCGGGGCCGCTGCCGGTCGTACACCTGACCGGGGACCGGGTGGCGGTGGCCGCGGCGGACCGACGTGGCCTGCTCGCCACGGTGGCCGGTTGCCTGGCCCTGCACCGCCTGGAGGTGCTCGCGGCCGACGCCTCGACGGTGGACGGGCGGGCCCTGGTGGAGTGCCGGGTGCAGCCACGGTACGGGCTGCCACCCGAGCCGGTGGCGCTCAGCTCCGACCTGCGTCGGGCGGTCGGTGGCGACGTGTCGGTCACCCAGCGACTGCGGGGGCGGGCCCTGGCCGCACGGGGGGCCGGGGCCGAACCACGGGTGGTCTGGCACCGGGACGCCGCCACCGACGCGGTGCTGCTGGAGTTGCGGGCCGCGGACGCCGCCGGCCTGCTGTACCGGGTGACAAGCGCCCTGGACGCCGCCGGCGCCCAGGTCCGCGCGGCCCGCATCGCCACCCTCGGCGGGGACGTGGTCGACGTCTTCTACCTGGTGGGCGGCTGGCCCTCCGACGACGAACGCACCCGCCTCGAAGCCGCCGTCCTAGCCGCCGTGTAGGTGTGTGTGTAAGGAAGGGCACCTTATTAACGCCTCGTGTAGTACAAGGGCCCCTTCTTAACAACCGGCAGCCCGCGCTGGCGTACGCGCCGGAGCGTAGCCGCGATGTCGCTCGCGGGACGACGTGCTCCGGCGCACGTGGCGGCAGGCTCAGGGCATGGAACCGTCAGTACAGACCGAAGCGCTCAGCAAACGGTACGGCGGCAGAACCGTCGTACGGGATCTCCACCTGATTGTCCGGCCCGGGGAGGTGTACGGCTTCCTCGGCCCCAACGGCGCCGGCAAGACCACCACCCTGCGGATGCTGCTCGGCCTGGTGCGGCCCAGCGCCGGGACGGTCCGGCTGTTCGGCCGACCCCCCGGTGCCGGCCGCCTCGCCGACGTCGGCGCGCTCATCGAGGGCCCGGCGTTCTATCCGTACCTGTCCGGACGGGACAACCTGCGGGTGCTCGCCCGCCACGCCGGGGTGGGCATGGACCGGGTCGCGCTGGTGCTCGACCTGGTGCACTTGGCGGACCGGGCCGACGACCGGTACGCGGGCTACTCGTTGGGCATGAAGCAGCGCCTGGGAGTGGCCGCCGCGCTACTGCGCGACCCGCGCCTGTTGGTTCTCGACGAGCCGACCAACGGGCTCGATCCGGCGGGTATGGCGGACATGCGCCAACTGATCCGTCGGCTCGGCGCGGGCGGCCGTACGGTCCTGGTCGCCAGCCATCTGCTCGGCGAGGTCGAGCAGATCTGCGACCGGGTCGGGGTGATCGCCGGAGGGCGCCTCGTCGCGGAGGGCAGCATCGCCCAACTGCGTGGCGCGGTAGGACTGTGGGTGCTGGCCGATCCGCTGGACGCCGCCGTCGCACACGCGCGCACGTTGGTCGGAACGGAGCGCGTCCGGGTGGTCGGCGGGGGCCTGGAACTGTCGGTCGCGCCGGAGCGGGCGGCCTGGCTCAACACCGAACTGGTCACCGCCGGGGTGGCGGTGCGCGAGTTGCGCCCCCGTGAGCGTGATCTGGAACAGGTCTTCTTCGACCTCGTCGAGAAGGGCACCGCCGATGTCGCGTAGCTTTTCCGCCGAGATCGTCAAACTGGTCCGCCGGCCGTCCTGCTGGCTGCTACTCGGCATTGCGCTGGTGACCTCCCTGACCTTCACCTACGTCCTGCCGTACGCGAGCATCCGCAGCGGGACCGGCGGTCCGAACAGCGATCGCACCCTGCCGATGCTGTTGCCGGATCAGTTGGTGGGCAACTCCCTCGGCGGACTGCCGATCTTCCTGGGTGCGATCGTCCTGATCATTGGTGTGCTCGTTGTCGGTAGCGAGTACGGCTGGGACACCTGGAAGACCGTCCTCAGCCAAGGGCCGAGCCGGCTGGAGGTGTACGCCGGCAAGGTGCTCGCCCTGGCCGCCGCCGCGCTGGTGGTGGTGCTCGCCGTCTTCGCAGTGGGTGCGGTGGCCGGTACTTTGATCGCGGTCACCGAGTCGCAGCCGGTGCGCTGGCCGTCCATCGACGACCTGCTGGCCGGGGTCGGCGCGGGGTGGCTCATCGCCGTGACCTGGACCATGCTCGGTGTGGTGCTGGCCGTGGCGATGCGTTCGGTGGCCCTGCCCGTCGGTCTCGGCCTGGTCTGGATGCTCGCGGTGCAGAATCTGCTCGCCGGGGTGGCCGCGCCGTTGCTGGACTGGGTGGCCCAGGTGCAGAAGGGGCTTCCCGGACCCAATGCTGGCTCGCTGGTGGCGGCACTCGGTGCGCCCCGAGACACGCCGGGGGTTGCGGTGGTCGTCGGAGCCGGGCAGGCGGTCCTCGTCCTGGCGGTCTACCTGATCGCCTTTGTGCTGCTGGCCGCGCTACTGCTGCGACGGCGGGACATCGGCTGACCGGTAGCAAGGGAACTGCGACCGATGATCCCAGCGGGGCGTCGGCTGATCGGACAGTAACGGGGGTTGCGAATGACCAGCCGGAACGGGGCATCGGCCGGCCAGGCGGGACGGACGAGAGGGTCGGGCGGGAACGGGAGATGAGAATGCTGCGCAACCGAATCGGATGGCGCGGATATTCCTTCGACGTGGCTCTCGCCACGGCGCTCGTCGCGCTCGGGCTGATGGGTACCGCGCCGGCCGGCGCGAACCAGGGCGTGCCCGTCGGCCCTGCCGCGTACCCACTGGTGGTGGTCGCGGCGCTGGCGCTGGCGCTGCGGCGGCGCTGGCCGTCGGTCACGCTGGCGGTGGTGACCGGGGCGGTGCTGTCCTACCTGCTGCTCGGCAACCCGTACGGGCCGATCCTGGTGTCGCTGCTCGCCGCGGTCTACACAGTCGCGGCGTATCTGCCGGCGCGCGACGGTGTGGTGGACTGCGTCGTCGCCCTCGCCGCCCTGCTCATCGGGATCTTCATGGGGCTGCGGGCGCCCGGTTGGTCGGGCCTGATGCCCGTCGCCGCCTGGGTGGTGGTGCCGTTCGCGGTCGGCACGGTGGTCCGGGTCGGGCGGGAGAACGCGGCCCGGGCACGACGGGACGAAGCGCGGCGACTGGCCGACGCCGAACGACTGCGAATCGCCCGCGAGGTGCACGACGTCGTGGGACACGGACTCGCGGCGATCAACATGCAGGCCCAGATTGCGCTGCATCTGCTCGACCGGAAGCCGGAACAGGCGGCTGTCGCGTTGACCGCGATCAGCCGGACGAGCAAGGAAGCGCTCGACGAGCTGCGGGTCACGCTGACCGTCGTCCGGGGAGACGACCGGCACGACCGTGAGGCGCGGCACGATCGCGACACACGGGACGGCCGAGACCGTGACGGACGGGACGAGCGGGACGAGCCGGGTGAGGCGGGCGTGGAGCGCTTTCCGGTCCCCGGTCTTGCGCAACTGCCGCAGCTGCGTGACCGGCTGGCCGGCGCCGGTCTGCCGGTGACCGTCGAGACCACCGGCGAGCCGAGCACGCTCCCCGTCGCCGTCGATCTCGCCGCCTACCGAGTGGTGCAGGAGGCCCTCACCAACGTGCTGCGCCACGCCGGCCCGGCCACCGCGACCGTCCGGATCGACCACCGTCCGGAGGGAATCGTGGTGGAGGTGACCGACACCGGCCGGGGACCGGTACCGGAGGGGGCCGGTGGCCACGGCTACGGGCTGGCCGGCATGCGGGAACGGGTGGTCGCGCTCGGCGGAACCTTCCGCACCGGCGCCGCGAGTGGTGGGGGATTTCAGGTGTACGCGACACTGCCCGTGGAGGAGTCCGAATGATCAGCGTGTTGCTCGCCGACGACCAGGACCTGATCCGGATAGGCCTGCGCGCCCTGGTGGAGAGCGAGGACGACCTCACGGTCGTGGGCGAGGCAGCCGACGGGCTCGCCGTGCTGGAGCTGGCCCGACGGGTACGCCCCGACGTGGTGCTGATGGACGTCCGGATGCCGGGCATCGACGGGATCGAGGCGACCCGCCGGATCGCCGCCGATCCAGGGCTGGGCGGTACCCGGGTAATCGTGCTGACCACGTTCGAGCTGGACGAGTACGTCTTCGACGCGCTGCGGTACGGGGCCAGCGGCTTTCTCACCAAGGACGCCCCGCCGGCCGAACTGCTGCGGGCGATCCGGCTGGTCGCCGAGGGCGAGGCGCTGCTGTCGCCCTCGGTGACCCGGCGGGTGGTCCGGGAGTTCGCACATCGGTCGGTCCGGGTGTTGCGCCCGCACCC
Organism: Verrucosispora sp. ts21; assembly: GCF_002879555.1. Taxonomy (NCBI): domain Bacteria; kingdom Bacillati; phylum Actinomycetota; class Actinomycetes; order Micromonosporales; family Micromonosporaceae; genus Micromonospora; species Verrucosispora sp. ts21. The sequence goes on from NZ_PNOZ01000064.1 coordinate 27,322, forward strand.
TCGGCTGGACAGCCTCACCGAGCGGGAACGGGAGGTGCTCGGACTGGTCGGCGAAGGGCTGAGCAACGGTGAGATCGCCGAGCGGCTGGTGCTCAGCCCGGCCACCGCGCGTACCCACGTCAGTCGGGCCATGGTCAAGCTCGGCGCGCGGGACCGGGCTCAGCTGGTGGTGTTCGCGTACCAGTCGGGGCTGGTCGCGCCGTGACCGTCGGCCCTGGCCGCACCGCCCGGCGGGCCTGCCATACGGCGGACCCGCCGGCCTGTACTTCGGCGATGCGGTCCGCGGACGACGGGAAGGGGGCGGCTGGGCCGGGCCGGGGAAGCGGGGTCGGGCTAGGCTAGCGGTGGGCTGGACGCCACCCGCGTGTCCGCACCGTGCCCGCCGAAGACGACAATCGGGATGTTCGCGTGTTTGACACCTTGAGTGACCGCCTCTCCGGGATCTTCACCAAGCTCCGCGGCAAGGGACGCCTCACCGACGCCGACATCGACGCCACCGCGCGCGAGATCCGTCTCGCGCTGCTGGAGGCCGACGTCGCGCTGCCGGTGGTCAAGGGCTTCATCGCGAACGTCAAGGAACGGGCGCGCGGTGCGGAGGTCTCCCAGGCGCTCAACCCGGCCCAGCAGATCATCAAGATCGTCAACGAGGAACTGGTCACCGTCCTCGGTGGCGAGGGGCGTCGGCTCCAGTTCGCCAAGCAGCCGCCGACCGTGATCATGCTCGCCGGCCTCCAGGGTTCCGGTAAGACCACCCTCGCCGGCAAGCTGGCCCGCTGGCTCAAGGCCCAGGGCCACCAGCCCCTGCTGGTCGCCGCCGACCTCCAGCGCCCCAACGCCGTCGGGCAGCTCCAGGTGCTCGGTGGCCGCGCCGGCGTCGAGGTGTACGCCCCGGAGCCCGGCAACGGCGTCGGTGACCCGGTGCAGGTGGCGAAGGCGTCGATCGAGCACGCCCGACGGGCCGCCCGGGACGTGGTCATCGTCGACACCGCCGGCCGGCTCGGCATCGACACCGAGATGATGCAGCAGGCCGCCGACATCCGCGACGCGGTCGACCCCGACGAGGTCATCTTCGTCATCGACGCGATGGTCGGCCAGGACGCGGTGCGTACCGCCGAGGCGTTCCGCGACGGCGTCGGCATCACCGGCGTGGTGCTTTCCAAGCTCGACGGCGACGCCCGGGGTGGTGCCGCCCTGTCGGTGCGTGAGGTGACCGGGCAGCCGATCCTGTTCGCCTCCACCGGCGAGAAGCTGGAGGACTTCGACGTCTTCCACCCCGACCGGATGGCCAGCCGGATCCTCGGCATGGGCGACGTTCTCACTCTGATCGAGCAGGCCGAGGCGGCCTTCGACACCGATCAGAAGGAGAAGATGACCGCCAAGCTGATGGGCGGCGAGCAGTTCACCCTGGAGGACTTCCTCGACCAGCTCATCGCGGTGCGTCGGATGGGTCCGATCGCCAACGTGCTGGCGATGATGCCCGGCATGGGGCAGGTCAAGGACCAGCTCGCCGAGGTGGACGACAAGCACTTCGACAAGATCACCGCGATCATCCGGTCGATGACCCCGGCCGAGCGCACCAACCCGAAGATCATCAACGGCTCTCGACGGGCTCGGATCGCCAACGGTTCCGGCGTCACCGTGATGGACGTCAACCAGCTGCTCAACCGCTTCGCCGACGCGCAGAAGATGATGAAGCAGATGGGCGGCATGATGGGCCTGCCGGGCGGCCGGCGCAAGGCCACCAAGAGCCCGAAGAACAAGCGCAAGGGCACGAAGGGTGGCGGTCGGCCGCGTACCGGTGCCGGCATGCCCGGTGGCTTCCCGGGTGGCATGCCGCAGCTTCCGCCGGGCATGAAGCCGGAGGACCTGGCGGCCGGTCAGGGACTCCCGCCGGGCTTCAAGCTCCCGAAGATCGACTTCAACAAGCTCGGCAAGGGCGGCCAGCCGCCCCGCTGACCGTACGGCGGGCGGGGCTCCTCGCCGTTGACGGAGAGTGATCCGGTAGGACTGTGCGCATGGCTCTGCATGTGCGCGGTGTGCTCCTGCCGGACGACGAGGTCCGGGATCTGTGGCTGGTAGGCGACCGGATCACCTTCGAACCGGTGCCCGGTGCCGAGACGATCGCCGATGGTGGCTTCGTCCTGCCGGGGCTGGTGGACGCGCACTGCCACATCGGCATCGCCCGGGGCGCGACCCCGATCACCTCGCTGGACCAGGCGCGGACCTTGGCGCGGATCGACCGGGACGCGGGTGTGCTGGCGATCCGGGACGCCGGTTCGCCCTTCCCGTACCCGGAGCTTGAGGACGAGCCTGACCTGCCCCGGATGGTCCGGGCCGGGCGGCACATCGCGCCGCCGAGGCGCTACCTGCGCGACATCGGGGTGGAGGTCGAGGCGGCCCAGGTGGCGGCGACCGTGGCCGAGCAGGCGGCGGCCGGCAGCGGCTGGGTCAAGCTGGTCGGGGACTGGATCGACCGGGGGGTCGGTGACCTGGCCCCGGCCTGGGACGCGGACACCATGACCGCCGCGGTGGCCGCTGCGCACGCCGCCGGGGTACGCGCCGCCGTGCACACCTTCAGCGAGTCGGCCGTGGAGATCATGGTGCGGGCCGGGGTGGACTCGGTCGAGCACGGCACCGGGTTGAGCCTGGACCTGATCGACCTGATGGCCCGGCAGGGCACCGCGCTGATCCCCACGATGATCAACATCCAGACCTTCGGCCACATCGCCGACCAGGCCCGACCCAAGTTCCCCGGGTACGCCGACCACATGATCGCCCTGCGGGACCGCTTCCCCGAGGTGGTGCGTTCGGCGTACGAGGCCGGGGTGCCGATCTTCGTCGGTACCGACGCCGGTGGCGGTATCGACCACGGCCTGGCCGCCGAGGAGATGCTGCTGCTGCACGAGCAGGCCGGCATGAGCACCGAGGACGTGCTGGCTGCCGCCACCTGGCGGGCCCGGGAGTGGCTGGGCTTCCCCGGCCTGGTCGACGGTGGCCTCGCCGACCTCGTCGTCTACTCCGACGATCCGCGCCGGGACCTGCGGGTGGTTCGCGAGCCTGCCCGCATCGTGCTGCGCGGTCGGGTCATCCGTTGACCCGCTGATGGTGGTGATGCCGCGCCCGATCGCGCTGCCCCGTCCGCCCCTGCATAGGATGTGCGGTTATGGCGCGCGTGCTTACTCCCCGGGCTGAGGACTTCCCCCGGTGGTACCAGGACCTCATCGCTAAGGCGAAGCTGGCCGACAACGGGCCGGTACGGGGGACCATGGTGATCCGACCGGCCGGCTATGCCATCTGGGAGCGGATGCAGGCCGAGATGGACGACCGGATCAAGGCGGCCGGGGCGGAGAACGCGTACTTCCCGCTGTTCATCCCGGAGAGCTACCTCAAGCGCGAGGCCGAGCACGTCGAGGGCTTCTCGCCGGAGTTGGCGGTGGTCACCCACGGCGGCGGCAAGCAGTTGGCCGAGCCGGTCGTGGTGCGTCCGACCAGCGAGACGGTCATCGGCGAGTTCATGGCCAAGTGGATCGACTCGTACCGGGACCTGCCGCTGCTGCTCAACCAGTGGGCCAACGTGGTCCGCTGGGAGCTGCGTCCGCGGATCTTCCTGCGTACCAGCGAGTTCCTCTGGCAGGAGGGGCACACCGCCCACGCGACCCGTGAGGACGCCCGGGCCTACGCCCGCAAGATCCTGCACGAGGCGTACGAGGACCTGATGGTCAACGTGCTCGGCATCCCGGTGGTGGTCGGGCTCAAGACCGCCCGGGAGCGGTTCGCCGGGGCGACCGCCACGTACACCTGCGAAGGCATGATGGGCGACGGCAAGGCGCTGCAGCTCGGCACCAGCCACGAGCTCGGGCAGAACTTCGCCAAGGCGTTCGACATCAGCTACTCCTCGGCCGAGGGCGGCCGGGAGCACGCCTGGACCACCTCCTGGGGCACCTCGACCCGGATGCTCGGCGGTCTGATCATGTGCCACGGCGACGACAACGGGCTGCGGGTGCCGCCGAAGCTGGCGCCGGTGCAGGCGTACGTCATGGTGGTCAAGGACGGCGAGGGTGTGGGCGAGGCGGCGGCCAAGCTGCGCGACGCGCTGCGCGACGCCGGTGTCCGGGTCATGCTCGACGACCGCACCGACACCCCCTTCGGCCGCCGGGCCGTCGACGCCGAGCTGCGCGGCTATCCGGTACGCGTCGAGGTCGGCCCCCGCGACCTGGCCGCCGGCAACGCGGTCGTGGTCCGGCGTACGGACGGCTCGAAGGCGCCTACCCCCATCGCGGACGTGGTCGGCGCGGTGCTCGCCGCCCTGGACGCCGACCAGCAGTCGCTGCACGACCAGGCCCTGGCCTTCCGCCAGTCCCGCACCACCGACGTCGCCACCCTCGACGAGGCGATCGAGGCGGCCGCCACCGGCTGGGCCCGCGTCCCGTGGTCGGCCGTAGGCGTCGAAGGCGAGGCCAAGGCCAACGCCCAGGGCGTCACCGTCCGCTGCCTGCTCCGCACCGACAACTCCGTCCCCGACACCGAAGACGAACCCAACCTCACCGCCATCCTCGCCCGCGCCTACTAACCCCCACCCCACCCCGTCCCCACC
>NZ_PNOZ01000065.1:0-31838 GCF_002879555.1 Verrucosispora sp. ts21
GGGAGGTTGTTCTTGTCGGGCGGTTTGGGGGCGGGTAGGGCGGGAAGTCGGTAGTTGTGCGAGAGCTATTGACGAAGATCGAGCAGAATTCCCGGCTTGACCGGTTCGGTGATCGGTTGCAGCGCGCGGTGCAGGGCACCCTGCGGGGGCAGCGCGTCCGTGATCTCCTGCACGGGGTCTGGCTGGGGCATCCCCTGCACCCCGCGATGGTGCAGGTCACGGTCGGTTCCTGGATGAGTGCGGCGGTACTGGATCTGCTGCCGGGGCAGCGGCGGGCGGCCACCGCGCTGATCGCGGTCGGCACCGCCAGCGCCGTGCCGTCCGCGGTGGCGGGCCTCAACGACTGGGCGGCCCTGGCCCGTGACCAGCGCCGGGTCGGCCTGGTGCACGCCGCGTCGAACAGCGTGGCCCTGGTGTTGTACGGGGGCTCGCTGGCCGCACGGTTGTCGGGTCGCCACGGCCTCGGCCGTACGCTCGGCTTCCTCGGACTCAGTGCGGCGAGCGCGGGGGCGTACATCGGCGGGCATCTGGCGTACAAGCAGGGTGCCCAGGTGAACGTGAGCGTCTCCGACCTGCACCTGATCAGCGAGGGGTGGCATGCGGTCGCCGAGATCGACAGTTTGCCTCAGCGGGAACTGATCACCCGCAAGGTCGACGAGGTGTCGGTGATCCTCTACCGGCACGGCGACGACGTGACGGTGATGCTGGAGCGCTGCCCCCACCAGAGCGGGCCGCTCGGCGAGGGCGAGGTACGCGAGATCGACGGCCACGCCTGCGTGGTCTGCCCCTGGCACGGCAGCACCTTCCGCCTCAACGGTGGCGAGGTGGTGCACGGTCCATCCTCGAACGACCAGCAGATCCTGCCCACCCGCGTGGTGAACGGCAAGGTCGAGGCACGCCTGCCCTGACCCCCGGGGTACGGCGGCAGGCCCGACGCTGCGGCCCGCGCACCGACCGCCCGCCACGGCAGTCGCTCGTGCCGCCAGTCGCTCGTGCCGGTAGGTGTCGTCAGTCTTTGCGGTGTCGGCCGGTGGGAAGTTCGCGGGGTGCGCTGCTGCGCCGGTGCTGCCAGGTGCTGGCCGAGGTGGTCGCGGGTCGTCGGCGCAGACCCAGGACTGCGCCGATCTGTGCGCCGACGATGCTGGCCACGGCCAGTACGGCGGAGATGGCCAGGGGACGGTTCACCCGGTCGGGATCGCCTGCGCGGGCCGCGCCCACCGTCACCACCGGCGGATGGTTGTCGGAAACCTCGTCGCGTGGCGCGGTCGGCTGTCGATCCTCGGGCGCGGCGGGCGCTGGTGTCGCGGCTGCCGGCCCTGAGGTGCTCCCACCCGGCTGACCGGAGGCGCCACCCCGCGTCGCCCCGTCCTGCGTGGCCCCACCCGGCCCCGTCCCACCCGGCCCTGATCCGCCCGGCCCCGTCCCGCCGGGTCCCGATCCGCCCGGCCCCGATCCGCCCGGTTTCGCCGGGGCGGGCGTTTCTGCTCCGCTGTCCGGGGCGGCCGGTTCGGGCGAGGGCCGTGCCGGCGTCGCCTTCGGGGTGACCAGCCGACCGGTGGCGTGTGCCCGTACGCCCTGGTCCTGGGCCTCCGCCGGGAGCGTGATCAGTTGGCCGGGGCGGATCTGGTCAGGGTTGCGGAGTCCGTTGAGGGCAGCGAGTTTGCGGTAGTCGTCGAAGTCGTCCAGGTACCGGTCGGCGACCTTGCCGAGGTAGTCGCCCTTGGCCACCTGGTAGACCGGAGCATCGACAGTGGCCCGGTCCGCCCGCACCGCCGCCTGCGAACCCATCGCCGTCGAGCCCACGGCCGTCGAACCCATGGTGGTCGAGCCCATGGTGGTCGAGGCGATCGTGGTCGAGGTGGCCGGGGACGCGTACGCGACGGTCGCGGTGGGTGCGGTGTACGGCCCGGAGGTGTACGCGGCGGTGGCGGCGGCGGCCGGGCTGGCGACGAGGATCAGCGCGACCGAGCCGACCAGGGCGGCGGCGGCCCGCTGCTGGCGGCCCATCCCGGGAAGCCGGGGTGCCGGTCGGCGCAGCGCCTGTGCGCCCAACTCGACGAGCACCGAGATGGCGAAGGTGGCCCACCCGAACCAGCCGACCAGCGCCAGTGCCCGCAGGAACAACTGGCCGTCGTCGCGGCTGGTGAGGGTGGTGCCGACCTCCGCCAGTGTCGGTACGTGGTCGGGCAACGGGTTGCCGGCGAAGGCCAGCAGTGCGATCGGCCCGCCGACCAGCAGGCCGAGCAGCACGACGAGCGCACCGAAGCCGGTCAGGATGCGACCGAGCCGTCGTACGGCGGTACCACCCGATGCGGCCATGACGACCTTCCTTCTCTCAGGGGATCCCGGTCAGCGGCCGCGCGGTCGCCTCACCGGTGACGGTGACGGTGTTGGAGAAGCCGAAGAGGCCGAGCATGGCCCGGCTGTAGGTGACCGAGACGCGTACCCGGATCTGGGTTTCGCCGTCGACCACCGGGAAGTTGACGGTGTGACTGCTGGCCCCTGCGGCGGCGAGGTAGTCCGCGACGGCGCGACGGGCCTGCGGTCGGTTGATCTGTTTGGGCCCGCCCTCGATGGCGGTGGCCAGGTCGATGGCCTGCCCGCCCGCCCGTGCCGCCTCGGCGGCCAGGTTCTCGGCCCGCTGGAGGGTACGCAACTGCCCCGCGCCGTCGAACGCCATGCCGATGATGGCCAGCACCCCGACGAGGGCGATGGCGAGGAAGATGCTCACCCGCCCGGCATCGCCCCGGCCGGCGGTCATCCTCGACTCCGGTAGCGGTCCAGCGGCGAGGTGAACGAGGCGGTGATCCGGCTGCCCGCCGGCATGTTCTTCAGCGCGGGAAGCCTGACGTCCTGGTAGGACACTGTGCAGGCGAGTTCCACGGTGACCGAGGCGTCCTGCCCGACACGGCTGCGGAACGCCGCGTTGAAGGTGGTGGACCGGCCGTCGACCGTACCCCGGAAGGTGATCTGTGGGGCGCCGGTGCAGGCCACGCCCCGCCAGTCGAGCTGCTGCCGGGCCGCCTCCCGGGCCTCCCGGCGGGCGGTGGGGGCGTCCCGGGAGATCGAGGCCGCGCGGGCGGCGTCGTGGGCGGCGGCCTCCAGCGCCTCACTGGCCACGGCGGTACGGCCGGCGACCCCGGCCAGCACCATCAGCGCCACGAAGGCAGGTGCCAGCACGGCCACCTCGATCGAGACCGAGCCCCGGCTCATGGTGCGGTCCATCGTTCCACCGTCCCGTGTGCGCTCTGCCGCACCGAGAAGCTGACGCCCGGTACGACCGACAGGGCGCGACCGGTCACCGTGCAGGTCACGTCGGTGGCCGTGGTGACGCAACTCGGTCCCGGGTCCTTCCAGCCGACCAGCCAGTCGCCCGCCTGGTTGAGGAACTTCGTCGCCCGCTCGGCACCGGCGTTCGGTGCGGCCTCGTGCAGCCGTTGGGCGTTGACGCCGCTCTGCGCGGCGTTGAGCGCGGTCGAGCGGGCCACGAAGACTGCGGCGACCTGGATCGACGCGAACAGCATCAGCAGGATCGCCGGCAGCGTCACGGCCAACTCGACCGGGTTGCCGCCTCGTTCGCCGTCGCCGGGCAGCCGGTGGTGCCGGCGCGCGACGGCGCGCCGGCACCACCTCTCGAACCGGAAACGACGCATCGTCAGTTGGCCGGCGGACCGGGGAGGGCGTCCATCCAGTTGTTGGCTGCGGCGAGGGCGGCGGCGGTCACCGCGAGGGCCACCGTCACCAGACCAAAGATGATCACGGCGGTGGGCACCGGGCTGTCGCCGCGATCGCCGGCGAGTTCGGCCAGCCGCGCGCGTAGCGCGGCGTGCAGGTAGGTGAGGACGGACATCGAACTGCTCCTTTGCTGACGGGGGTTGGCCTAGAGGCGGGCCAGGAACGGATAGATGGCGAAGCCGAGCAGGACGAAGACCAGCAGCGCGCCGGGGATGTCGAGCCGACTGGTCACCCCCTCGGCGCGAGCCAGGTTGTCGGTGCGGATCTGGTCGCGTAGCGAGTCGGCGCGGCTGCGCAGCGTCTCGTGCACCTGGGCGCCCTCGCTGCCGGAGGACTGCATGATCGCGCCGACATCGCCCAGCTCGGGGATGCCGATCCGATCGGCGAGGTCACGCAACTCGTCCCAGGGGGAGTGCATCTGCATCTGGGCCATCCGCAGCGCCTCGGAGATCCGCTCGAAGACCCAGCCCTCGCAGATCGCCGCCGCCCGCTCCAGCGACTGCACCGGGCCGTGCGCGGCGGAGAGTTGCAACGCCACAAGGTCCAGGTAGGTGCAGACCGCCTGGCGGAACTCCTCCCGGGCGGCCTCGGCGCGGGTCACTACCGCCCGGTGCGCCACCAGGGCACAGAGCGCCGCCAGACCGAGGCTGCCCAGCACCGGTACGACAAGCGGCAGCGAGATGCCGACGGCGAACAGCGCGAAGCTGAGCAGGGCTGGCGCGGCGAGGCCGATCAGCGCCGAGAGCAGCAGGGAGAGCGTGTACTGCTCGGGGGTGCGGTCGAGCAGGGCGAGCTGTCGGTGCGGTGGGCGCAGCCAGCGGGCCAGACCGGTGAGCCACTCCAGTTGACGGGCGGCGGGACCGGGCCGGGCGACTCCGGCCGGCGGATGCAGCCGGCGCAACGCCGGGCCGAGCGCGGGGGTGGCCGGCACCAGTTCGCGTACCACCAGGAACACGCCCAGCCCGACCGCTGATCCGGCGACCACGGCGACGAAGAGGTGCAGGTTCACGCCACCGCCTCCTCGGGGTCGGGAGCGGGCAGGAAGCGGGCCGGTCGCGGCGGTTGGCTCATCGAGCGCACCCAGGCCAGCAGGCCGACGAAGGCGGCACCGAGCAGCGCCATCACCAGCTGACCGAACGGCGTGCCGTACGGCTGCACGTACTCGGCGTTGAACAGCCCGTACGCGATGGTGGCCAGGGTCATGCCGGTGAGGAACCGGACCGCGAACCGGGGCTGGGTGCGTTTGGCCTCGATCTCCCGCCGGGTGGTGACCTCGGCCGCCGCCGCCGAGGCGATCGAGCCGAGTACGTCGCCGAGCCGTTCACCCCGGTCGGTCAGGTGCAGGATGAGCGCCGCCACCACCTGGTCGCAGACCGGGTCGCCGATCTCGTCGGCGAACGCCAGCAGGGCGGATCGGGCCAGCCAACCGGCCTGGAGTCGGGCGGCGAGCAGCCGTACCTCGTCCTGGATCTCCTCGGGCGCGGTGCCGACGGTGCCGATGATCGCCTGCTGGAGTCCCTGCCCGGTGGCGGAGACGTCCTTGAGTCGGCGGGTCCACTCGCCGACGGCCTCGATCCGGGCGATGGCCCGCTGTTCGGCCCGGCCGACCGAGAACAGCCACGGGGTGCCCGGTACCGCGACCGCGACCAGCAGGCCGACCACCGGCAGCCCGGTCAGCAGGAAGGCCAACGCGCCCGCCACCACCGCGCCGATCAGCAGCGCCTGGTGGGCCTGCTGCTCGCGGACGGTGGTGCCGGAGCCGCGCCACAGTCGGCTGATCCCGGGGCCGGCGCCGGGCGCAGGGCCGGGCGGGCGGCGGGTGCCGACAAGTGCGACGACCGTCAACACCAGCCCGGCCACGCAGGCCGCCCCGGAGACCACGGCGAGAAGTTCGATGTTGTCGAGCACCACTCACCGCCGACCGAGTCGGGTCTGCTTGGGGCGACGCCAGGCACCCTGCCCGGCCTCGATCCAGCGGCTCAGCAGCCGGGCGTCGTAGCCCACCCGCAGCAACTGGTCGCGGACCCGTTCGGGTAGGTGTCGGGGCACCGCCCGACCGTCCGGGCCGGGCGCGAACACCTTGGTGGTGGTGATCCGGTTGCTGTCACCGACACCGATCACCTCCTCGACGTGCGAGACGAACCGGTGCTTGCGCCCGCCGATGCCGGTCTCGTCCTCGACGGTGACGTAGACGATCAGGTCGAGGGCATTGCCGGCCATCCGGCGGGCCTGATCGACTGTCATCTCCCGGCCGTGCGCCAGCGCCAACTCGATGATCCGCTCGCTGACCCCACCCGGGGTACGGGCGTGGATCGTGCACATCGAGCCCCGGCTGGTGGTCATCGCCTGGAGCATCGGCACGATCTCGCGGGACCGGACCTCACCGACGATGATCCGCAGTACGCCCATCCGCAGCGACACCGGGATCAGGTCGGCGATGCTGATCTCACCGGCCGGTCGACCGTCCGGCCCGCGCTCACCGTGCCCCTCGCGGGCCTCGAAGCTCATCACCGCCCGGTGCCGGTCGGTCCGGCGGGCCGGCAGCAACTCCCGGCTCTCCTCCAGCAGCACGTACGGCTCGTCGGGCGGGATCTCGCTCATCAACGCCCGGATGACCGTGGTCTTACCGGCACCGGCCAGCCCGGCGACCATGATGTTCAGCCCGGCGCGCATCGACGCGCGGAGGAAGTCGCGCAGCAGCGGGTCGATCATCTCGTCCAGGTCGCCGCGGGTGCCGGCGAGGTCGTCGAGGGTCACGTCGAGGGTGTTGTGCTTGCGGATCACCGCGTACGGGCGGTGGCTGACCAGGAACACCGCCGCCAGCCGGCTGCCGTCGGGCAGTTGCAGATCCAGGGTCGGCTTCGAGGTGGACAGCGAACGTTCGGTGGCACCGGCCCGGCGGGCCGCCGCCTGGAGGATCTCCACCAACTCGTCGTCGCTGTCGGCGATCGGCTCGACCCAGTCGACGCCACCGCCGTGCCGGGTGATGCGCACCTGGTCGCAGCCGAGGATGTGGACCTCCTCGATGGTGTCGTCGACGAGCAGGGTCTGCAGTCGACCGAGACCGGCCAGTTCGGCGGTGACCTGGTCGAGCAGCAGCCGTTCCTCACCGGCGGCCATCGGGGTGCCGGCCCGGCGTACCGAGTCGGCGTACTCGGCGACCAGGAGCACCGCGAGCCGGGCCCGCTCGGTGTCCTCCTCGTCGACGCTGAACTCCCGACCCCGCTGCCACCGGGTGAGTTGCTCGCTCAACTGGCGACGCAACTCCCGTACCACCTGGAAGTCCACCCGTGGCCGGGGCGGCGGCTCGGCTGCCGCCGGCGCGGCCGACACCGGCACCGGCACGGAGGCGTAGTGCCGACCGTTGGCCACGGGCAGCGGTGGCGCGGTGGAGGTGGCGCCGGGCGGCTGCCGCCGGGGATCCGAGGAGACCGGCTCAAAGCGCATCGGGCACCCCCTGCGAGACCGGCCAGGCCAGGCGGGCTCGCCGCCGGTCCAGCAGGGCGCCGACCGGCACCTCCAGTTCGCGGGCCGCGCGCAGCAACGGCCGTCCGGCGCGCACCGTGCCGCCCAGGCTCAACACCCCGGCGGTACGCGGATCGTGCGGCAGCCGGGCGATCACCGGCAACTGGAGGGCCTTGCTGATCTCGCCCTTGCCGTGGCCGTCGCCGACCAGCAGCAGGCGCAGCGTGCCGGGCTCCACCCGATGCTCGGCGAAGTCCCGTTCGAGCGTCTTGAGCATGGCGCGGGTGCCGGACAGGTCGGGCAACTGCGCCCGGGTCACCACCAGCACCACCGACGCGGCCCGCAGCAGCGGCCACGGCGTGCCGACCACGTGCAGCCGTCCACAGTCCACGATCACGTCGTACGGCGGGTCACCGCGTTCCAGCCCGGTGAAGAAGTCCGCGAACCGCTGCCACAGCGGGATGACACTGCCGGCCTGGGCCGGGTCGACGACACCGGGCAGCAGCAGGCGTTCCCGGCGCGGGGCGTCCAGGTCGACCAGCTGCGACCAGAACGCGGTGTCCAGGTTGCCGTCGCGCAGTTCCCCGACGGCCAGTTCACCCAGGCCGCGTGGGCCGTCCAGCGCGCCACCCAGGTAGCCGGCGAGGATCGAGCCGCCGGCCGGGTCGCATTCGGCGAGGACCACCCGACGGTGCCAGCTCAGCGCGCACGCCAGCGCGGTGGTGGTCACCCCCGGAGAGCCCTTGGCCGAGACCAGCGCGATGATCGCCATCAGGCCGCCTTGGTGAGCACGACCGCGATCCGGTCCTGCGCGGCCAACGCCACCACGGCCGGCACGTCCCGGACGGCCAGGGCCAGGTAGACCACCACCTCGTCGCGGCCGTCCGTGCTGACCGCGTCGGTGACGGTGGCGGTGAACCGGGTCACGCCGGAGGACGAGTTGCTGCTGCTGTTGTCGTCGCGGGGGGTGCTGACCAGCAGGATCTCGTCGCCGGGGCGAAGCTTGGGGGCCGGCACCTGGGCGGTACGCAATCCCAGGGCGATCTGCTGCTGACCCGGGCCGAGCAGGGGCTTGTCGGTGAGCTGCGACATGGTCAGCAACGTGCCGGGGGCCAGCGAGACGGCGGCGCGCATGCCTACCACGTCGGCGAGCCGTCCGGCCGGCACCGGGTCGAGGCCCTGCCCGCCGGCCACCTGCACGGAGACCAGGTCGCTGGCGCTTACCACGCTGCCCACCTCGACCGTCCGGGCGACCGCCAGGTAACTGCCGGTCGCACGCACCGAGGTGACCGCGAACGCCGAACCCAGCCCACCCAGGGCGATCAGCAGTACGGCCAGCCCGAGCAGCCCGGGGCGGACCCGGCGTTGCCGGACCACCTTGGGTGGGGCGACCGGCGCGTCCACCGGAGAGGGTCCGTTGCGGGTCGCCACGCTCATCGGGTCACCACCTGAAGCTCGTTGATCTGGATCTGCACCGGGCCGGTTGTGCGGGTGACGCCACCGATGCTCCCGGTCGCGCCGCTGCTGCTGGTCCAGGTGACGCTCCACTGCGTCGTCGCCTGGACCTGGTACGTGCCGGCCTTCGTGTAGCCGTTGTGGTAGCCGCAGTCGGGGGAGCGCTTCCCGGCGTTTCGACCCTGCCGCTCGTACGCGGTGCCGGGGCCGTCGCAGACGACCCGGTCGCCGTTGCCCATGTCCCAGACGATCTCGTCGACCTCGGCCCGGATGGTGACGGTCAGGCCCCGATCGGATGCGGAGGCGCTCTGCGGGCCGAAGTAGGTGGGGCCTCGGCTGGCCCACATCCAGACCGGCAGCCCGACCAGACCGGGGCCGATGTCCTTGCGGGGTGCGACCGCCGCTCGGGGGGCCAGCAGGGTGATCGAGGCGAACGCCCGGCGGGCCAGCTCCTCCGGATCCGGCGGAGCACCGAAGCCCGGCGGCGGCCCCTCCAGCAGCTCGTTACGCACGCTGCCCAGGGACACCGCGTCGCAGGTTAGCGTGTACCACTGGGACCCCGGGGGTGCCTCCAGTTGTGGCTCGGAGAGTCGGTAGTAGCAGCCGTCCTGGCTGTTGAACCAGCCCATGCCTTCGCGGTAGCAGGGGACGGTCTGCCCCTTCCACCGGCAGACGCCGCTGCCGCCACCGCCACCGCCGTTGTCGCCACCGTTGTCACCGCCGTTGCCCCCACCACCGGGGGTGCCCGGGTCGTCGTCCCAGACGTTGCAGTTGGGCTGGGCTGGCGGGCACTCGGCACCGGGGTCGGCGGCACCGGCCGGCACCGCCGGACCGGTGACCAGCAGCAGCGCCAGCGCGGTGCCGAGCAGCAGCCGGCGGACGGCCGTCCGGCGCAGCAGGCGCGGATCGGCCGATGCCCGGTCGAGGTGGTTCGCCGCCCGGGTCAGCACGGCTGATCCTGGTGGGCGGAGCCGCCGCTGATCAGCCAGCGACCGTCGGGGTAGCGGGTGGCGACGGCGGTGGCGAGGTGCCGCGTACCGCGGGTGCCCGGCACCGGCTTCTTGTCGGCGACGTAGACCAGCCGGTAGCCGGTGGCGTCGAGGCAGTCCTGTATCTCCACAGTGGGTGGCTCGCCGTCCAGGTCGACGGAGATCACCGTGGGGTCGGAGCGCAGCGTGCCGGTGCTGACCGCGCCGTTGGCTCGGGCCTTTATCAGGCCTACCCGGACCCGGGTGAGCAGCGGGTCGGCGAGGAACCGGGTCAGCTCCGGGTGCTGCGGGTCGCTGCGCCGGCTTGCCGACCGGGAGGCGCTCAGGTATCCGGCGTACGCCTTCAGGGCCGCCTGCTCGGCGGCCTTCTCCTCGGCGACCCGTTCGTTGCCGACCGGCCGGCTCCGGTCCGTGGAGGTGGTGCCGGCTGTCGTCGGCGGGTTGCCGCAGGCGGTGGTCGTGCCGACGGTGGCCACTGCGACCAGACCGGCCGTCCAGCGACTCAGCTGCCGTGCTCGCACCCTCGTGCCCTCCTCGGTACCGACCCGGCGACCGGCGTCGCCGCCGTTTTCGGGCATGCGGCAGCGCGACCGGATGGTCCTCTGCGGGCCGGTCCAATACGCAGTCGCATTTGCCCTTACGGATCTTCTACAAATGCACTGTCCTGGGTGGTTATGGCCGTCGGACGTGGGTTGCGTCACATCCAAGGGGCGAGCATAAGCTGACGCCGGCCGATGCAACAGAGGCAATTCATGTGACTACTCTGAGTCATGAACGGTGGTGGTGCTCGATGGTTACCGGAGGGTTGCCGAGGCCTGCCGAGGTCGTGTCGACGCCGGATCGGTGCGGTTCGCGCCCCGATGGGATCCGCCGTCGGGTGGGGGGCGCCGAGGCGGGTATCGGTGGGGTGGGAAATGGCTTGTTGCCCGATCCGTCCCCCGTTTTCCCCGCCCCAGGGGTTCGCCAATTGCGTTTCATGGGAATTCCATCGATGCGCGCCGGGTGTTTCGGCCGAGTCTCCGCCGACTGCCAGGGTTCCGTTTCGCAACGATCGGGTCACCTGCGGATCCGAGCGGGCAGATTACGTACGGTATTCACATTCCCGGGGTGGTCGGCGTGAGCCGGCCGGCCGCCACCGAGCCGGCGCGGCCCGACAACGTCCCGCCCACCGCCGCCCGCCGCCGGCCGCTGGCCGTGCTGACGCTCACCCCGCTGCTGCGGTACGCCGTCGCCCGACACGCCGTGCCGGCGGGGACCGACCGCCGCAGCGGATGCGACGCCTGCGACACCCCGATCGGCCTCGACCGGCCCTGGCCGGCGCTCGGCCCCACCGCCCGATGCGGCACCTGCCGAGCCCGGATCGGCGCGCCGCCGTACACCGTCGAACTGGTCACCGTCGCCGCCCTCGCCATGCTGCTGCTGGCCGGCCCGCCCGCAGGTGAACTGGTCGCCGCCGCCTGGTGGCTGATCTTCGCGGTACCGCTGGTCTTCGTCGACCTCGCCGTGCACCGGCTGCCTGACCGGCTCACCCTGCCGGCCGCCGCCGGCACCTGGCTGCTGCTCGGACTGACCGCCCTCGTCGACGCCGGGCCGGCACCCTGGCTGCGCGCCACCGCCGCCGCGCTCGGCCTGGCCGGCTTCTTCGCCACCACCACGCTGCTGTTCGGCGCCCGAGGCTTCGGCATCGGCGACGCCAAACTCGCCCTGGGCGCGGGCGCGCTGCTCGGCTGGTACGGCTGGGCGACCCCGGTGCTGGGGCTGCTGCTCGCGGTGATGCTGTCCGGCCTGGTGGCTCTCGGGCTGCTTGTCACCCGACGGGCGCGCTGGTCGTCTCACCTGCCGTTCGGGCCGTACCTGGTGCTCGGCACCGTGGGGGCGCTGCTGCTGGTGTGGTGAGCGGGCCGGCGGGGAACTGTTGATGCCTCCCGTTCGCACCGCTTCAGGAGGCGTAGTTGCAGCGCACAGCCGAACGCTCGTCCGCACCCGACGAGCGCTGGCGGATCCGGCGTACCCACGACGACCTGGACCGGCTTGGCGAGACCGAGTCGGTGTTCGCGTTGAGCAACGGCTGGCTGGGCTGGCGCGGTGCCCTCGACGAGGGCCGGCCGTGCGACATGCCGGGCAGCTACCTCAACGGCTTCCACGAGCGGCGCAAGCTGAACTACCCCGAGGACGGTCACGGCTTCCCGCAGCTGTCCGACACGGTGATCAGCGCACCGAACGCCACCCTCGTCCGGCTCTGGGTCGACGGCGAGCCACTTGACGTACGCACCGGGACGCTGCACCACCACGAGCAGGTCCTCGACCTGCGCGCCGGGGTGCTGGAACGGCTCACCGAGTGGACCTCGCCCGGCGGACACACGGTGCGGATACGCAGCACCCGACTGGTGTCACTGCTGCGCCGCCGCGTCGGTGCCGTCGAGTGGACGGTGGAAGCCCTGCACGGGCCGGTCGAGCTGAGGATCTGCGCCGACCTGCTGGCCAACGAGCGGGTGGAGGACCGCGCCGACGACCCACGAGCCGCCGCCGTCATCGACGATCCGCTTGTCGGCGAGGCGCAGCACCTCGACGGCAGCGCCGGGGTGCTGGTGCACCGCACCGAGCACAGCGGTCAGCGGGTCGCCGTCGCCGTGGCACACCACCCGACGGCACCGGACCACGTCACCAGCAGCGCGGACGCGACCGAGGACCGGATCCGGTTCAGCCTCACCGGCGTCCTTCAGCCCGGAGAGCGGGTCACGCTTGCCAAGTTCGCGGCGTACGAGTGGCAGCCGGTCGACGGCTCGTCGCCGGATGACCTCGCCGACCAGGTGATGACCGACGCGCTTGCCGCTCGCGCCGACGGCTTCGCCGCGCTGCGCGCCGAACAACGCGCGGCCCTGGACGCCGCCTGGCGTACCGCCGACGTGCTCCTCGACGGTGACGACAAGTTGCAGGTGGCGATCCGCTTCGCGATGTTCCACCTGATCCAGGCGGGCCGCCCCGACGGCGACCGGACCATTCCCGCCAAGGGGCTGACCGGCAACGGCTACGACGGGCACGTGCTCTGGGACACCGAAGGCTACGTCCTGCCGGTGCTCACCTACGTCGCGCCGGAGGTGGCCCGATCGGCGTTGCGCTGGCGGCACGCGCAGCTGCCGCAGGCCCTCGAACGCGCGGCGGAGTTGCGGCTGACCGGGGCAACCTTCCCGTGGCGCACCATCGGGGGACAGGAGTGTTCCGGCTACTGGCCCGCCGGTACGGCCGGGTTGCACGTCAACGCCGACATCGCCGACGCGGTGCTGCGCTACGTCGCGGCCACCGGCGACGACGACCTCCTCGCCGGCCCCGGACTGGAACTGCTGGTGGCCACCGCCCGGCTGTGGGCCGGCTTCGGGCACTACACCGACGACGGTCGCTTCCACATCGTCGGGGTCACCGGTCCGGACGAGTACTCGGCGCTTGTCGACGACAACCTGTTCACCAACCTGATGGCCCGGCGGAACCTGCGCGGTGCCGCCGACGCGGCGCAGCGCCACCCGGAGGCGGCGACCCGGTTGGGCGTCGACCCGGCGGAGGTGACCGCCTGGCGGGCCGCGGCCGACGCGATGACCGTGCCGTACGACGCCAAACGCGGGGTGCACCAGCAGTCCGCCGGCTTCACCGAACAGCCGGAGTGGGACTTCGCCGGCACCAGCGAGGACGACTACCCCCTCCTGCTGCACTTCCCCTACCTGGAGCTGTACCGGCACCAGGTGGTCAAGCAGGCCGACCTGGTGTTGGCCATGCAGCGCTTCCCCGGCGAGTTCGCAGCCGAGGAGAAGGCCGCCAACTTTGCCTACTACCAGGCCCGGACCGTTCGCGACTCGTCACTGTCGGCCAGCCCGCAGGGCGTGCTCGCCGCCGAACTGGGCCACCTCGATCTGGCGTACGACCTGTTCACCGAGTCGGTGTTGCAGGACCTGGAGGATCTCGGCGACAAGACCGGCGACGGCCTGCACCTGGCGTCGCTGGGCGGTGCCTGGCTGGCCCTGGTGCAGGGCTTCGGCGGGATGCGCGACGACCGCGAACTGCTGTCCTTCGACCCCCGGCTGCCGGACCGGATCGAGCGGCTGGCATTCAGCCTCTGCTGGCACGGGCACCGGCTGCTGGTCACCCTCACCGCCGACGACGTCCGCTACGAACTGCCCGACGCGCCCACCGGCGCCACCGTCGAGCTGTGGCATCACGGCGAGCGGTTGCGGGTGAGCGCCGGCGAGCCGGTGACGCGCCCGATGCCTGCGGTGCCCGACTTCGGCGCCGAACCGCCCTCCCCGGACGGGCGCCGCCCGCAGGGGCGGTAAGGAAGGGCACCTTATTAACGCCTCCGGTAGAGGAAGGGCCCCTTATTAACAACTCGGCGTGCCGACGGCAAGCCGCGTTAGGGTGCGCGGGTGCCCGAACTGGAACGGCTGACCGCCGAGCACGCGGACCCGCTGCTGGCCTTCGAACGCGACAACCGCGCGTGGTTCGCCGCCTCGGTGCCGGATCGGGGCGACGACTACTTCGCCACGTTCGCCGACCGGCACGCCGCCCTGCTCGCCGAGCAGGCCACCGGGCGCTGCCACTTCCACGTACTGGTCGACCAGGGGGAGGTGCTGGGCCGGTTCAACCTGGTCGACGTGGCCGACGGCGAGGCCGAGCTGGGCTACCGGGTGGCGCAGCGCGCCGCCGGGCGCGGGGTGGCCACGGACGGCGTACGCCGGGTGGCCGCTCTCGCCCGTCAGGCGTACGGGCTGTGTCGGCTGACCGCCGTGGCCACCCTGGACAACCCCGCCTCGCTGGCGGTGCTCCGGCACACCGGGTTCACCCCGACTGGTGAAGTGTCGATCGACGGTCGTCCGGGGCTGCGGCATGTGCTGTCGCTACTCGCCGACGACTGAGCCGCCCGCCATCCGCTCCCGTACGGCCGTCAGCTCCTCGAAGGCGTACGCCCAGTTGTGGCACTTGAAGCTGCGCAGGCCCTCGATCGGGGTGCGGCAGTCGGCGCAGCGGACGCCCGCGATGGCGTCGGGGAGGCCGGTGTTGACGTAGCGGCGCTCGCCCAGGATCACCGTGGCGATCATCATCGGATCGTGCACGCCCTTCAAGGCGGAGGAGACGATGTCGTACCAGCTGATCCGGCGATCGCACTTCGGGCAGTCCGGCTGGTCGCCGCTTACCCACAGCGGAGCACCGATGGTGCGCGGCGGCATGTTCAGCAGCTTCTCGATCCGCCGTACGTCCGTCTCCGGGGTGGTCCAGCGGTGCCGGCCCGGCAGCGAGGCGGGTGAGTCGTAGACGGCCTGGAACAGCTCGGGGTCGACCTCGACGGTCTCGCGTTCGCTGGTCACGGCGTACCTCCCGGGGTTGTCGACGCCCTCACCGTGGCCACCGGCGGGCAACGGGCACAACCGGATCAACGACACGGCACCCCTACCGGCGTCGGCAGCACCGACCTGCTGAGAGGAACCCGGGTCAGGCGAAGTGGTGTCCGGAACGCCAGTCCTCGGCGTTCTGCCGCCACACCGACCGGGTACGCCAGAGCAGCACGCCGCCGCCGACCCCGAACATCACCGTCACGGCGATGACGACCACGGGCTCCAGGTAGCCGGCACCGATCCGTACGTCGCGGACGTTGCGTCGTGGATCGGCGGGGTCGTACCGCACGGTGGCGACGTCACCGACCTGCGGTTCCGGGCTCCACCTGTAGTCGGTGACCTCCGCGACGACCTGGCGGCCCTCGGCGGTGGTGAAGGCGACAAGCACGTACGAGTTCCTGCCCTGCGCATGCACCTCGCGTACGGTCGCCTCGGCCTGCACACCGTAGTTGTCCAGCCGATGGGTCCGGTGGATCGACCGCACCTCAAGCGGCACGATCACCGCCAGCAAGGCGACAAGCAGCACGATTCCGGTCAGCGGGTGGCGCATCCAGTAGCCGGGCAGCCAGCGGCTGCGCAGCCTGCGCGGCTTCCGCCGATCCCGCCAACCCACACTGCAATCCTGCCCGCCCCCGACAACCGGACGCGTCAGCGGTTCTGCCGTTCGACCGCGCGCCGCAGCACACCACGTACGCCGGGCAGGGTGATCGCGCGCATCGTGACGTCGTTCAGCCACACGTGGACACGGCTCGGTGGGGCGTACTGGTGCATGCCGCGACGGGCGAGTGCCTGCCGCTTGACGACCTCCGGTCGTAGCGCGGCTTCCCAACCGGCGAGGGCGGTACGGATGTCCTGGTCGGGCCGGCTCAGGGCGGTGCCGAGCCGGTCCGCGCCGGCCAGGGCGAGGGCGGCCCCGTGCCCGGCGAAGAGGGTGACGCACCAGGCCGCGTCGCCGAGCAACACCACCCGACCGTCGCTCCACCGGGGCATGACCACCTGGCTGACCTGGTCGAAGTAGGCGCCGGCGGGATCGGCGGCCAACTGCCGCAACGCCTCGGGCACCCCGGCGGCGAGGTCGGCGAAGGTCGCCCCGACGGCCTCGACCGCGCCACGAGCCACCTCCAGCCCCGGATCCTCGCAGCGGTAGGTGAAGAACGCCGAGGATCTGCCGGGCCCGAGGTTGATGATCGCTGCCGTCCGGCCGGGCCCGATGAAGGTCGTCGCGGACGACTCGGGCACCTCCGCCACCGGCTCGGCGAGGGGGACCGCCGCCACCACGTACGGCAGGTCGACCCGGTACTGCGCACCGAACACCGACGTCCGGGTGGCGGAGTGCACCCCGTCGGCGCCGACCAGCAGGTCGGCCTCCTCGGTGCTGCCGTCGCCGAGCGTGACCCGTACCCGGTCGGCATCCTGCTCGATCGCGGTGACGGTGGTGCCGAAGCGGAACTCGGTGTGCTCGCGGGCCACGTCGTACAGCGCGGCTTCCAGGTCGCCCCGGAACACCGTCATGGCGCGCGGGCCGAGGGTGGCCTCGGCGAGGGCCGCCGGCACGGTGAACTTCGGCCGACCGTCCGCGCGGACCAGCACGGTGGAGAAGGAGCCCAGCGCGCGGTCGGAGAGTGCGGGCAGCAGGTCGAGTCGCTGCGCGGCGTCGTACCCCGACCCGAGCAGGTTCACCAGGTAGCCGCTGCTGCGCCGGCCCGGGGCCCGCTCCACCACTGTCGTGCGCCAGCCGTCGCGGCCGAGCCGCGCCGCCGCGGCCAGACCGGCGATGCCCGCGCCGACGATCACCGCTCGCCTCATGCGGTATCCCTTCCCAAGAATGAGCGTACGCTCAAATAGTATGAGCATCTGCTCATACGAGGCAACTGAAGCCGTCCGGCCTGGGCCTAAGATCAGAGGCATGCCGCGCGGAGTCGCCACCCCCGAGCCTCGGCAGCAGCTCTTCGCCGCCGTGGAGCGCGTCGTCGTCGGCGAGGGGCCGAGCCGGCTCACCAGCCGGGCCGTGACCCGCGAGGCCGGCGTCGCCACCGGGCTGCTGTTCAGCCACTTCACGAACTTCGACGACTTCCTCGTCGGCTACGCGGTCGACCGCAGCTTCCAACTCGCAAGCGCAGTGGCCGGGCTCCCGACCCGCGCCGGCAGCGCGACGGTCACCGAGAACCTCAGCGAGATCGGCCAAGCACTCCCGCTGGACGCGCTTGTGACGATGACCCGGCTGATGGCGTACCGACCCGGCATCACCGCCGGCGTCGAAGCGGTGCTCGGCCCCGGCAGCGCCGGCCTGCAACCGGTCGAGCGGGCGATCGCCCGCTACCTCGCCGCCGAGCAGCAGTTGGGCCGGGTGCCCGCGAGCGCCGACTCGGAGGCGCTGGCCCTGATCGTGACCGCAGTGCTGCACCACCTGCTGCTGACCGACGGCACCAGCCCGCTGGCCGCCGGCCGACTTCACCGCGCCATCGCGGCACTCACCGACGGATTCCCCACCGTCGCCCAGTGACCACAGCGCGATGACGCTCAGGGCCTGACCGCACCAGATCCACAGCCATGCGCCCCGCAGCGGGCACACATCTGCCTTGCCCGTACCGTCTGGCGTCTGTCAATATCATCTGCCCGGGTGATCATCGCCCGGTCGGTACATGGGGGACAGATGCGCATCGGCTCGCGCTCAACTCGACGGATCGTGGCACTGCTGACGGTGGCCGCACTCGGCAGCTCCGGAGGTGCCGTAGCGGTGGTCGCACCCGCCTCGGCAGCCGGGCCCACACTGCAATCCGCGCAGACCGTACGCCCACCGGCGGTGTCGTCGGACGAGTATCCGATGTATCCCAACTCGCCCAACCTCGACTACAGCATCGGGATGGCGGGCACCTTCCGCTTCCTGACGTACGGCACCGACACGGTGGCCTTCGCCTGGCGGCTCGGCGACGACGGCCCCTCCGGCACCGTCCCGGCCGTCGATCGCCTGGGGTACGCGTCGATCACCCCCACCCAGGCAGGCCTTCAGACGCTCTACGTCCGGGACGTGACCCCCGAGGGTCCGCAACCGAGCGAGACCGCCTACGCGTTCAAGGTGGACGACGGCCCACGGCTTGTTGATCGCGGCGAGGACGGCGCGGAGTTGGTGGTCGGCGAGTCGCGGACGGTGCGCCTGCGGCCGGGTCGACCGGACGTCGTCTCCTACACCTACAGCCTGCGCGACCGGGTGCACAAGACGTACTACACCGGCACGGTGGCCGCGCGCCCGGACGGGACTGCGGACCTCACCTGGACAGCCGTCCACCACGAGATCGCCAATCTCCTGGTGCACAGTGTCAGCGCCGACGGCACCGTCTCCGCCAGCCGGTACGTCTCCTATTCCGTCGACGGTGCGGCGCCCACCGTGTCGCGCATCCCCGGCGTGGGCTGGGTGACACCGACCACCTTCATCGCCCGTACCCGCATGGCGAACCCCGTCGAGTACGTGGTCACCATCAACTCCGACCAGAACAGCCGACAGATCCTGACGCCGGCAGCCGACGGCAGCGCCACCTTCCAACTCCTGCCCACCGTCAGGGGCACCCACTACATCAACGTCTTCGCCCGCAACGCCGCCGGTGTGCAGACGGGCAGCGCCATCATCCTCTGGTCGGTTTCCAACCGTCCGGAGGTAACCTCGACCGACTTCCCGTCGAACGGCGTCGGCCGGGTATGGCCCGGCACCTTCACCTTCACCGCCGGCATGCCTGGCACGACGGAGTTCCGGTACCGGATCAACGGCGCTCCGTCGGTCGCGGTCCCCGCCGGCCCGGACGGAACGGCGACCGTGTCCTGGACGCCGCCGACGGACGGCGCCCACGAGGTGCTGCTCTGGAGTGTGACTGCCACCGGCAGCACCTCCGATGTCACCGAACACCGCTTCCAGCTCAAACGCCGCCTGATCGCCCTCGACCACGTCACCCCGGGTTCGGTGACCACCGGCGAGGTGCACCTGCTGGAGCTGACCGGCTATGGCATGCACAAGCAGGACCTCATCGAGGTCATCCCCTCCGACGGCAAGCCGGTACCCGCGCAGGTCCACCACCTGACCGGCGGCGGCGCGATGATGCTGGTCCACGCCGACCTGACCGGCGTGGCGACCGGTCCGGCCACGGTACGGCTCACCCCGCACGACGAACTCGGTAGCTCGGTGACGTGGGCCAGCAGATTCCAGATCGTCGCACCGCCCGCGCCCAAGGCCACCAAGCTGCCGGCGATCACCGGCACGGTCGCCGTCGGCAGCACCGTGAAGGCCAGCACCGGGACCTGGACGCCCAGCGCCACGTCGTACAAGTACCAGTGGGCGGCGAACGGCACCGCGATCAAGGGCGCCACCAGCGCATCACTCAAGATCACGGCCGCGCTGCTCGGCAAGAAGCTCACGGTCACCGTGACCGCCATCCGGACCGGTCACCCGAACGGCAAGGCCACCTCGAAGACCACCGCCGCGGTCGCCAAGGGCAAGGCCCCCAAGGCAACGAAGAAGCCCAAGATCAGCGGTACGCCCAAGGTCGGCCGGAAGGTCAAGGCCCTGGTCGGCACCTGGTCGCCGAAGGCGGACTCCTACAAGTACGAGTGGCGGCTCAACGGAAAGCTGATCAAGGGAGCGACCGGCAAGACGCTGAAGCTGACCTCGAAGATGCGCGGCAAGAAGCTCACCGTCACGGTGATCGCTCGCAAGGCCGGCCACAGCAACGGCAAGGCCACCAGCGCAAAGGTCACCGTACGCCGCTGACCCTGAACGGGCCCTGGTTGGCTAACAGGCAGCCCGGACGACGTCAGAAGCTAGAACTGTAGAACATGTGGTTCTACACTCGTAGTCATGGAACGTATCGGTGTCCGGGAGCTGAACCAGAACACGAGCCAGGTGTTGGCTCGGGTGAGTGGCGGCGAGACCGTCGAGATCACCGATCGCGGACACCCGATCGCCCGACTGGTTCCGGTGGGCGACGACAGGTCGGTGCTGGCCAAGTTGGTAGCGGCGGGGCGAGCCGTCGCCCCCACCGGCGGGGGCTCTGTTCCGCTTCCACCGAAGCTCGGTGACGAGAGCGTGGATGTGGCCGCCTCGCTCGCTGCCATGCGGGACGAGGAACGCTGGTGATCTACCTCGATTCAGCTGCCGTCATCAAGCTGGTTCGACAGGAGATGTGCAGCGCCGACCTTGTCTCCTGGCTCAACAAGCACGACGACGTGCCGCTGGTTTCCTCCGCTCTCGTTGAGGTGGAAGTGCCCAGAGCGCTGCGCCGATCAGCTCCGCAAGCTTTGATCGGAGTGCCGGCGGCCGTCGGACGGCTGTTCCGAATGGAGATCGACAGCACGGTCCGGGCGACCGCAGCCGCGTTCGCTGAGCCGACACTCCGCAGCCTTGACGCCATCCACCTGGCCACCGCCCAGGTACTGACCAACGAGTCCGGCACGGCGCTCACCGCCTTCGTCACCTACGACCGGCGGCTGCTCGAATGCGCCAAGGCGGCTGGGCTGCCCGTAGCAAGCCCCGGCCAGAACTGACCCACAAATCCACCATCCTGTGCGGAGTCCGGCCGTACGGCAGCGCGGCCATGACATCGGCCGTGGTCTGCGCTTCTGCTTGCACCCCCGTATGGGTATCCGTTCGGAGTGAGCCGCCAGGGACTCGGACCTGAACCTATGGATTGCTGGCGGCTTGGCCTTCTGCGGTGTGGTTCGAGGTCATCCGGGCTGCTGGCGCGCTTCTCGGTCCGGTTCGGCTGGCACGGTTGCTGTACTTCGCTGCTGTACTGCTGGCGGCTGTCTGGTCCAGCCGATGAAGCGTCGGTGCAGCGCGCCGGCGGGTGCCCAGGGCATGTCCTCGGCGGCCTGGACGAGATAGGCACCCAGGTAGAGGGCCAGCGATACGGGCGCGTCGGCGTACTCCGCGCGTAGCTCTCGCCGTCGGGTCGGGCAGGGCCAGGGTAGGTCGCAGCCGCCGCAGCTCCAGATCGGCATCACCGGGCCGTGGGTGGTCACCGCACACCGCCCAGAAACCGGGCGACGCTCGTGCGGGCCTGCCGGCTGGTCGCCCATTCCACCTGCCAGCACGGGTACGGAGCCAGCCGCGCCCACCAGGCGCGGCAGCCGACGCACATGCCGTCGAGCCCTCGGACGTGTACGGCGAGGATTGCGTACTCCTGGTCGTTTCTCACTGCGCCTCCTCTCCCGGCCAGTGGCCACGGTTGATGGGGATGCGGTGCCGGGCGTGGCAGGGCAGATCGGCTCCACAGCGACAGATCCGCCCCCACTTCTGCCAGGACCAGACCGGCCGATGCCGCCGAGCAAGGGTGAGGGCTACCGCTAGGACGTACTCGTCGTAGGACACGCGCCCTTTGTTCTCCGACCTCTGCTGCCAAGGGCCGGTACCCCGGGCAGCGCGGCCGGCACCTGGTGTCGAAACACTCGCATCGTTCGGTCCGGTCACCGTGCCTCCCGCCGACGCCTGGGTCCGTGGGCACCCCGTCACCCGTGCCCGGAGACAGGGCACCCACGGCAGAGCACCCGGCCGCCAAGCTGGGTAGCCCCACGAGCAACTTAGGACGCAATGTGCGCAGGGTCAACAGCTACGACACATAGCGTTGTAAGTTGAGCCCGGGATGTGGTCTGCTTGCACCAGCCGCCAAGCTGGGAGCACCACCTATGTCTGAAGCTGCCTACCTACAGGTCGCCCGAGATATCCGCGAGCAGATCAGCTCTGGACAGTTGAACCCAGGCGACAAGTTGCCCTCGTTCGCTGCCCTCTGCGAGCACTACAAGGTCAGCAACACGGTCATCCGCGCCTCGATGCTCCTGCTCAAAGCCGAGGGCTTGATCGACGGCCGACAGGGCAAGGGCGTCTACGTCGCCAACCCTCTGCCCAGGTAGGGCCGCGTTCATACGCCGAGCCCGACGTACACGTCCGGCAAAGGCCTTCCGGCGTTACCACTGGCAGCCCAGACCGACCTTCGCTGGGGGGAGCCGGACACTCCGTGTCGGCTCGTGCCGATCATTGCCGACCAGTGCGCTTGAGTAGCTGACGCTAGGCGTCCTCTGCTGCCTCGTGTCCACCTGGATCAAAGGCTTGCTGCTTCATTGCCGCCTTCGGCTCTTGCCTGAACGCGACTCATCGGGCTTGACGCTCTTGAACCTCGATCAGACGAGCCGACGGCCGTGGACAAGGAATGAAGAGGTGCCGGGGGGAAGGGGACGTATTCCCTCCCCCGGCGCAGGACTATCTAGCCAAGCTTCTCAGTGTGAACCCAGTAGGTATTCCGGAGGCGGGTGAAATCGAAGTCCCTGCCCTGGGGGGTGCGACGAACAGTTAGGAGGGAATGGGCTTCGAGTTCGGCGCGCGCTCTGGTCCAGCTGTCTTCAGAGAAACCGTACCTCTCCTTCTGGTGGCTGGTCAGCCATGGCGGATTCGCCTCCACTCTGTTGCTTCGCATGTCTCGAAATACGAACAAGAAAGCCACCGCGATCGCGGGCAGTCGATAGACCCACTCGTTTTCCCAAAAGCCAATCGGCATGTTGATCCACCACCGCCCCCGCCATCCGTAAGGTTTACCGTTTCCTGAAGGGCTGCGGAGTGTGACGTGCGGTGGCACCCCAGGCCGGCGATCCACTTTGATCAGAGCCGCCTTTTCGAGCCAACTGTGGGCATCGGCAACGCGGCGAGCGCCGTTACCCACCGGGTCGGGCAAGGCAAGCATCTCAGCCCACCGGCGGGCGGGCACGTTCTTGATGTCATGAGGTGCCCTCACGGCCAGCATCGTCATTGTCAGATAGAGCTTCAACCTGACCTCTCCGCCGCGGCCGCCTTGCAGCATCCGGGCCAGGGGCGGAACAGAACTCAGGCTGTCGTCACGCAGGAACTCAGGCGGGAATTGGACCTGCCGCCTCTGCGATCTCTCGATCGCCCTCTTGAGCAGCCGGCGGCCTTCCGGGGTAGGCGCACTCGTCGACGGTGTTGACATTGCCATGCCTTCGTGAAGGAGAAACCAGTGGTAGCAGGGGTGCAGGGTGTCCTGGGGGTACTGGCCATTCCTACCTTATAACTTCCTGGCGCAACGGCTGGGTGCCCCTGTCACCATCCCTGAGTATCCCCGCTTCACTTGGGGTTCAGTACCGGGTGTAACTCCGTTTGTTTCCCCGCAGCTAGGGCTAATTGACCCTGCTTGACCTGCAGTTATGCCTTGAGGATCATCGAACTTAAGCATGCAGGCGGGTGAGCCGTGTGCGAGCGCCCGGGGCCTCCGGAACGGAAAGAGGGGGTGGATGGTCTGCCCGGACCATCCACCCCAGCGCCCCAAGTAGTGCCTGGTGAGAGACCTAGAAGGGGAACAACCGCATGGTAAGGCAGAGCGATGATCAGCAGAAACACGTCGGGCAACGCTCCCGGCGACGACGGCTGCGTGATGAGTTGAAGAGCATCATCAAGGCCGTAACACTCGTCGCCCGCGTGGTTGTGGCGATCGCGGCGCTTGCAAGGTGGCTCGACCACTAGCGCCGGTTGAAGCCATCCCGTCTGCCCTCGACCCGCCCTCTTGGGGAGCGGGCTGCCGCCCGGCCTGCCACGTCAAGCGGACCTTGACGCCCGTTCGGACGCTGGCGGGTCCGGCGGTGGTCCGCCCCCGGCAAGGACCGCTGAGCTCGAGCGGAGTGGGCCGCCAGGGACTCGAACCCTGAACCTATGGATTAAAAGTCCACAGCTCTGCCATTGAGCTAGCGGCCCGCGGCCCACAGGCTACCTGACCCCCGTGGCCCGGCGCGCGATGCTCAGGCCCTTCAGGCACGCACCCGACGGCCGGATCAGGTCCGACGGGAGCCACCCCAGGACGGCGACGCCACCGGCGATTCGCATCCGGGTGGCAGGATCGGGCCGGTCGGCACTGCGACGCGGGGAGGGTGGGCATGCCGGAGTCGATCCGCATCGTCGTACTGGCTGGGGGGACGTTCAGTACCGGGCTGGTGGCGGGGCTGTTCTTCGCGTACGCCTGCTCGGTGATGCCGGGTCTGGGGGCGACCGACGATCGGACCTTGATCGGTGCCATGCAATCGATCAACCGCAAGATCCTCAACGGTTGGTTGTGGCACTGATCTGCCATTCGATCACCTTCGCTGTAACGATGCGGTCGAACGTGCCGCTCAACAATCAGTTGGACGCCGCCAGGTCGGTCGACGGGACCACCGACCTGGCGGCGATCCGACGTCGGTTCGAGGGGCCCTGGGTGCGGTGGAACCTGGTCCGGACGATCAGTTCGGTCGCCGCCTTCGCCTGCCTGATCGGTGCCCTGCTCGCCCGCTGAGGTGTCTGCCGAAGGCGCCGACACGGCGCGTGGTTGAAAAGCCACTTAACGGGTACGGACCGGGCATGCGCATCGTGGTGGTGGGGGCGAGCGGGAACATGGGTACGGCGCTGCTGCGCCGGTTGCGGCGCGAGCGCGACGTCCAGATGGTGGGGGTGGCGCGGCGGCTGCCCCATGCGGGGGCCGGTGAGCCGTACGACGGGGTGCGGTGGCACTCGTGTGACATCGGTCTGCCGGGTGCAGCGGACGAGTTGACCGGGGTCTTCGCCGGGGCCGATGCGGTGGTGCATCTGGCCTGGCAGATCCAGCCCAGCCACGACCAGCACGTGTTGCGCCGGACCAACGTGGACGGCAGCCGGGCGGTGGTCGACGCGGTGTTGCGTGCTGGGGTGCCGGCTCTGGTGTACGCCTCGTCGGTCGGCACGTACGCGCCGGGGCCGAAGAACGCGCCGGTGAGCGAGCGCTGGCCTGCGACCGGGGTGGTCGAATCGTCGTACAGCCGGGACAAGGCGGCGGTGGAGGAGATGCTCGACGGGATCGAGCGGACCCATCCGGGGTTGCGGGTGGTGCGGCTGCGGCCCGGGCTGATCTTTCAGCGGGAGGCGGGCACCGAGATCGCCCGGTACTTCCTCGGGCCGCTGGTGCCGGTGCGGCTGCTGCGGTACGGGCGGCTGCCGCTGGTGCCGGCCAACCGGCGGCTGCGGATGCAGGCGGTGCACGCCGACGACGTGGCTGACGCGTACGCCCGGGCGATCCTGGGTGATGTGCGCGGCGCCTTCAACGTCGCTGCGGACCCGGTGCTGACCCCGGAGCTGGTGGCCCGGCACTTCCACGGCTGGACGGTGCCGGTGGCCGCCCCGGTGCTGCGCGCCGCCGCGGCGCTGACCTGGCGGACCCGGCTGCAACCGATCGACGCCGGCTGGGTGGAGCTGGCGATGAACGTACCGCTGATGTCCAGCCACCGGGCCGAGACCGAGCTGGGCTGGCGGCCCCGGGTCAACGCGGTCGACGCCCTCAAGGAACTCGTCGCCGGCATGGCCGAACGTGCCCACACCGACAGCCCGCCGCTGTCCGCCACACCCACCCTGCCCGGTCGCCCGGCCGGGCTCGTCCGGGCCCGCCCGGCCGGTCACAGCAACCCCTACTGACGGGGTCAGCGCAGGGTGGAGCGGGTGAATGCGGGTTTGCCGGAGCCCAGGTAGAAGATGCCCGGGTAGGTCTCGAAGCCGTGGCTGGGGTTACGGCGCAGGGTCGAATCCTCGATGCGGAGCGTGCCGGTGCGGTTGTTGCTGACGAAGAAGATCGCGCCGCCACCCTCCTTCGCGTCGTTGCCCTCGATGGTGGTGCCGGCGATGCGTACCGAGAACTCGTTGCCGTCGCAGTAGATCGCGCCGCCGCTGCCGCCGCCGGGGGTGCCGGAACGTGCCGGGTTGGCGCCCTCGCCGACCGCCGCGTTGTCGCGCAACGTGCTGTTGAGCACCACCCAGGAGACACCGATGCTGCTCAGCGCGCCGCCGTTGGCGCAGGAGCCGCCGACGAAGGTGCTGCCGACCACGTACACCGGCTGGTCGTCGTGCTGGTCGAGGACCCGGATGGCGGCGCCACCCAGGTCCGGGCCCCTCCGGTCGCAGCGGTTGTCGACGAAGCGCGAGTTGACCACCTTGAACCGGCCGCCCCGGACGAAGATCGCCCCACCGCCGCCGCCGTCGGTGCGCTGGCCGGTGGCGTCGCCGTCGGCGAAGGTCAGGTTCTGCACGGTCAGCCGGGGATGGTCCTGGTTCTGGCAGTGCGAGGTGGTCCAGCCCTGCAACGCGTCGCAGGTGTTCATGTAGAGGATGCGGCGTCGGCCCTGACCGCTGAGGGTGACCTTGCCGCCGCCGTCGAGGACCACCTGCGGGCCGTTGGCGTTGCGCACCTTGGCCGTCGCCGTCATCTTGATGGTCACCGGGTCGGGGCCGCAGTCGAAGGTGATGATGCCGCCGGCCGCCACCGCCCGGACCACCGCCGCCGAGGTGCAGCTGGCCGGGGTGCCGGTGCCGACCGTACGGGTCGGCCGCGAGGTGTCCACCGCCCGTCCCGCCGCCGGCACGGCCACCGCACCGCCTGACGGTTTGCGGCCACCGCCGGTGGGTGTCGCCGAGGGCACCGCGCTGGCGCTGCGGGAGGGGCTGGCGCTGGCCGTCTGCGGCACGTCCTGCTCGCCCTGCTCGGCGGCGACCGCGCTCGGTGTGTCGGGTGCCGCGTCGACCGCCGGTGGTTGGCCGCTGCGCGGATCGGCGCTGGGCACGGACGGCCCACAGGCGGACAGGACGGTGACTGTGACGCCGAGTACGACCACGGCGGGGGATCTCAGACGCACTTTGGTGATGTTAGGCGGTGAATGGCGACAAATCTGCCCCCGGCGTCGCTCAGGTGAGCGGTACGTGATGCAGATGCCGGCGACGCCGCAGCCGGACGCCGAACACACCCGCCACCGTCACGATCAGCAGCGCGGTGACCAGCACGGCGTGCAGCAGACCCCGGGTCAGGTAACCGCCGTCGGCGTGGTCCACCGCCCAGGTGGCGATCTCCCGACTGGACCAGAACGGGGTCAGCTTCGATCCGGGACTGGCCGGGTCGAGCAGCATCTGCATGGCCACGACGGTGAGCAGCAGCAGGGTGCCTTCCAGCTCGCGGGGGAGCAGGGCACCGATCAGCATGCCGAACGGTGCCGCCACGGCCACGCAGCAGAGCATCGCCATCGCGATCCCGGCGTACCGCAGGTTGTTCGCGTCGACGACGGTGAGCAGGAAGAACGGCACCGAGACAGCCAACCCGAGCAGCCACAGGCCGAGCATCCGACCGACGTAGAGGTGGTGCGGGCGGTAGCCGGCCAGCCGCAGCCGGGGTTCCAGCTCGCGGGCGGCGCTGGTGGCGAAGAGCGCCGCCGTGCTCACCGCCCAGCTGATGCCCAGCAGCAGCGCGCGGATCGACTGCCCGACGTAGGAGTCCCGCCGGATCAGCCAGAAGACGAAGGGCATCAACAGCAGAAGCAGCAGTACGCCCCGACGCCGGGCCAGTTCCCGCAACGTCATCTCGGCCACGGTGAGCATCGGCTTCATCGGTGGCCTCCCGGGTTGCCGGTGGTCAGATCGAGCACGACGTCGACCCGGTCGAGTTGGTTGAGCAGGTGGGTGACCGGCGGATGCGGTAGGCCTCAGTCGTCGACCACGTCGGAGATCACGACTGTGACGTTGTCGGGCGCACCGGCCTGGTGGGCGAGCTTGACCAGTTGCTCGCCGCACTGGTGACGGTCGGCGTGCAGCCCCAGGGTGGCCGCGATCGCGTC
The DNA here is from genome assembly GCF_002879555.1 of Verrucosispora sp. ts21. Classification (NCBI taxonomy): domain Bacteria; kingdom Bacillati; phylum Actinomycetota; class Actinomycetes; order Micromonosporales; family Micromonosporaceae; genus Micromonospora; species Verrucosispora sp. ts21. Next base: position 27,665 of record NZ_PNOZ01000065.1, read on the forward strand.
GTCGGTCACATAGTCGGAGAGCCCGTCGCTGCACAGCAGCAGCCGGTCACCGGCGGTGACCGTCAACACCCCCATCGTCGGCGGCGCGTCCGCGCCCTGCACCGCTCGGGTCACCAGGGAACGCTGCGGGTGGTGCCGCGCCTGGTCCCGTGTCAACGCCCCCTGGTCGACAAGCGCCTGCACGAACGTGTCGTCACGGGTCAACTGGGTCAGTCGACCGTCGCGGAGCAGGTAGCAGCGGGAGTCGCCGACCTGGGCCAGCACCAGCGTGTTCCCGGCGAGCAGGGCCGCGGTCAGGGTCGTACCCATGCCGTCGCGGGCCGGGTCGGCGACGATCGCGGCATGGATGCGTTGGTTGGCCGTGCTCACCACCGCCCGCAACGCGTCGGCAGCGGCGTCCGGTGCGGTGGGCGGGATCAGCTCGTCCAGGATCCGGATGACGATCTCGCTGGCCACCTCACCGGCAGGAAGTCCACCCATGCCATCGGCCACCGCCACGAGGCGCTCGCCGGCGAGCGCGGAGTCCTCGTTGTTGGTCCGAACCAGGCCGATGTCGTTGAGGATGGCCGAGCGGAGGATCAGCGTCATGGGTCAAGCTTGCCAAGAAGACAGGTCCCGCGTCTCTACGCACTACTGCGTAGGGTTGAGGAATGTTGCCGGTGTCCATGGTCGGGCGCGTCGGTGAGCTCGCTGAGCTGGGCCGAGCGTGGTCCACCGTGGTGGACGGTCACCGCCGGTCACCGGCTGTCGCGGTCGTCACCGGAGGCGCGGGCGTGGGCAAGAGCCTGCTGGTCGCCGCCGCCCTGGACGGCTTCACGCCCCGGCCCGACGTGGTGCTCAGCGGCGCCGCCCGGGTGCACAGTCCCGCCCCGTACGACTGGTTGGCCGCCGTACTGAGCGGACGCGATACCAGCCGACTCGATCTTCCGGCCGACGCGCTGGCCTGGCTCGCCCAGCAGCCCACCGCGCCGCGTGAGCGCTACGCCCCCGGCACCCTGCTCCGGCTGGCCGTCCGGACCGTCCGGACGCTGGTCGGCACCGGCCCGGCCGTGCTCGTGGTCGAGGACCTGCACGCGCTGGACCCGGCGAGCCTCAACCTGATCGGCGAACTCGCCACCGCCGACGGACTGCCGGCCCTGCTGATGGTCGCGACCAGGCCCGCGGCACACGCGGTCGCACCCGCCCTCACCGGCCGCATCCTGGCCCGCCTCTGCGGGGTACGCGGCGTCGTGCGCCAGCATCTCGGCCCGCTGCGCCCCGCCGAGGTCGCCGAGGTGCTGGAGCAGGTGTACGCCGGGGCGGCCGCCGACGCCCGGCTGGTGCACCGGGTCTGGCAGCACACCGGCGGCAACCCGTATGCCCTCACCGAACTGCTCGCCGCCCACACCGACGACGATCCCGGCACGCTGCTCGCCCCGACCGACCCCGCCCCCTCCCCAGCCACTGCCGCTCCTGCCGTTCCTGGGCCTCGGGTCGCTGCGGCTGTCGAGTTGACCGGTCGGGAGGCCGAGGTGCTCGACTGCCTGGTCGCCGGGATGTCCAACAAGCAGGTGGCCCGCGCCCTCGGCATCTCGGTCCGGACGGTCACGGTGCACGTGTCGAACCTGCTGCGCAAGACCGGTGCGGCCTCCCGTACCGAGGCGGCGCTCTGGGCCGTACGCCAGCAGTTCACCGCCACCCCACCCACCGCCGGACTCGCCGCACCCGCCGCTAGCCGCGACGGCTGAGGCGCTGATCAACTCCGTTTCGGCGATATGGCGGTATCCCGCTGCTCCGTATACCGCCGTTTCGGCGAAACGGTGCGCGGCTGCTGCCGACGCTCACCCCGGCGAGCGCGGCGACCTCCTCCCAGGGACGGCCATGACCTGCGGACCCGTCGGTCGGACTGTGGCCGCTACTTCCGGGGGTAGCGCAGGAGCAGGCTGGCCGTGACCTCCTCGTCGCCGACGGCGGCGTACACGTGTGGGACGTCGGAGGCCCAGCGGAGGTGCCCGCCGGCGGCGGCGGTCAGCGGGGCGTCCACCGGGCCGGCGCGCAGCACTCCGGTGAAGACCGTGACATGTTCGGTGACCCCGGCCTGGTGCGCGGGGGAGAGTTGGCCCGGGCCGGGTGCGACCCGCATCCGGTACAGCTCGTAGGTGACGTCGGAGTCCTCGAACACCTCCAGCAGGGTGGCGCTGACCGCGGCCCCGCGCACGGTCGCCCCGCTCGCCGGTGCGGAGAGTACGGCGGTCAGTGGTACGCCGAGCTGAGCGGTGATCGCGTACAGCGTCTCCAGGGTGGGGTTGCGGGTGCCGTTCTCCAGTCCGGAGAGGGTCGCCTTGCCCACCCCGGCCTGTCGGGCCAGCGCGGACAGCGAGATCCCCCGCGCTTCGCGCAGGGCCCGGACCCGGCGACCGATCGCCGCGGGATCGTCGTCGGGCGCGGCGGGCTGACCAGGGGCGTTGGCCGTCAGGGGGCCTGGTGCGGGTGAGTACGGCACCCCGCTATCGTGCTACACAACGCTGTTCCGTAAACGGAACGATCGGGGGGTGGGGTATGGCGGGTCGCATGCAACCGGTGCTGGCGGGCGGGGTGGCAGCGCTTGTCGGGTTCGCCAGTTCGTTCGCTGTGGTCCTGGCCGGACTGCGGGCCGTCGGGGCCACCGAGAGTCAGGCTGCCTCGGGACTGCTCGTACTCTGCCTGGTTTCCGGCCTTTGCGCCGCCTGGCTGGGCCTGCGCCACCGGCTGCCGATGAGCGTGGCCTGGTCTACGCCCGGCGCGGCGCTGCTGGTGGCCACCGGCCCGATGCCCGGCGGCTGGCCGGCCGCGGTCGGCGCGTTCCTCGTCTCGGGGCTGCTGATCGTGGCCGCAGGCCTCTTCCCGGTGCTGGGCCGGGCCGTCGCGGCGATTCCCAAACCGATCGCCGGGGCGATGCTCGCCGGAGTACTGCTGCCACTGTGCACCGCGCCGGTCCGCGCGCTCGTCGAGGTGCCCCTGCTGGCTGCCCCGGTGCTGGTGTGCTGGCTGGTACTGCACCGCTTCGCCCGCCCCTGGGCGGTGCCCGGGGCGCTGGTGGTGGCAGCCGGCGTGATCGCACTGACCACCTCGGGCGGCGGCGGTGGAGGACTGCGCCCGGTGATCGAGGTGACCGTGCCGCAGTGGAGCCTGCCGGCGATGATCGGATTGGCGCTGCCGCTGTTCGTGGTGACCATGGCCGCGCAGAACGTGCCCGGCACGGCCGTACTTGTCGGCTACGGCTATCGGCCGCCACTCGGCTCGGCGCTGCGGGCCACCGGGTTGGCCAGCCTCGTCGCCGCGCCGGCCGGTGGACACGCGGTGAACCTGGCCGCGATCACCGCCGCCCTCGCCGCCGGGCCGGACGCCCACCCCGATCCGAATCGTCGGTGGATCGCCTCGGTGACGAACGGTGTCGGGCTGGCCCTGCTCGGGCTGGGAGCCGGCGCGGTCACCACCCTGGTCGGCTGGGCCCCGCCGGTGTTGATCGAGGCGGTCGCCGGGCTGGCCCTGCTCGGCGCCCTGGCCACCTCGCTGACCTCGGCGCTGGCCGACCCCGACGCCCGGGAGGCGGCCGTCGTCACCCTTGTCGTCACCGCCTCCGGCGTATCACTGGCCGGCATCGGCGGCGCATTCTGGGGACTGATCGCCGGCTGCCTGATGCTTGTGATCTTCCGCCGCCGCTCCACCACCCCGCCCACTCCCATGCCATCCGCGCCGACCGCGCCGCGCCAGGAAAGTGTTGATCACGCGATCGGCCGCTAGCTCAGCGCCGACCGGAGGTGGGGGTCACTCCTCGGCGGGGAGGTCGGCGGTCAGGGCTTCGAGGAGAACCTCGTTGTCGGTGACGGAGGCGATCTGGTCGGCGAGCACGTAGACGGCGCCGGTGGGTACCAGGTCGGTGGAGACCTTGAGATAACCGGTACGCAGTAGTCGGGCGGCCAGGTCGGCGGGGACGTCCGGCTCCTCGGGGGTGGCGGACTCGATCAACTCGTCCAGACTGCCGCCCGGATCGGCGGTCGGCGTCTGCACCGTCACCGCGTTCGGGTCACCCCGCTGCACAAGATCGACGGTCCCCACGTCCCGCCCCGCGACATCCACCACCCGCATCCCCGTGGTCACCCGCGAAACGATCGCCTGCTGATTGATCCCCTGCTGCTCCATCCCCCACCCCTTC
>NZ_PNOZ01000066.1:0-31705 GCF_002879555.1 Verrucosispora sp. ts21
GGGCGGGGAGGGCGGGGAGGGGGGAGGGGGTCAGGTGACTTCGACGATTACTTCTACCTCGACGGGGGCGTCCAGGGGGAGTTCGGCGACGCCGACGGCGCTGCGGGCGTGGCGGCCGGCTTCGCCGAAGACGGCGCCGAAGAGGTCGGACGCGCCGTTGATGACGGCGGGCTGGCCGGTGAAGCCGGACGCGCTCGCGACGAAGCCGGTCAGCTTGACCACCTTGACGACGTTCTCCAGGCCGACCAGCGCGTCGATCGCACCGAGCGCGTTGAGCGCACACTGCTGGGCGAGCTGCTTGGCCTGATCTGCGGAGACGCCGGCACCGACCTTGCCGGTGGCCAGCAACTTGCCGGCCGAGACCGGCAGCTGCCCGGAGACGTAGACGTGCTGGCCGGACTGCACCGCCGGCAGATAGCTCGCCACCGGCGGCACCACCTCCGGCACCGCCAACCCGAGCTCCGCCAGCTTGGCGTGCGGCCCGCTCATGCCTTCGGCCGCTTCAGGTACGCGACGAGCTGCTCAGGATTCGGTCCGGGTACGACGGAGACGAGTTCCCATCCGTCCTCACCCCAGTTGTCGAGGATCTGCTTGGTCGCGTGGACCAGCAGCGGGACCGTGGCGTATTCCCACTTCTGCATCGTCGGAGAGCTCCCTCGGTGGCATGGACACTTCGGGCCACAGCCTACGGTCCACCGCTCGGCTCGGAGGCGGGACGCGGCTCGGGTGTGGTCGGCAGGTCCCCGCAGGGGCCCCGATGGTCGTACGGCTGGGGGCAACGCGTGCGGTCGGCCAGCAGCAGATCGCAGAAGACCCGGTGGCGGTTGTTCTGGTCGTCGGCGGTCGACACCTCGGTCTCCCCCGCGTCCAGCTCGGGCAGGAAGTTCAGCGAGGTGGCCACCCGGCTGGCCAGGGTGGTCGCGGCGGCCAGGTCGGTCACCTTGATCGGCAGGTGGATGACGTACCCGGGGCTCTCCTCGTCCCGCCCACCGGCCGGCTCCAGGCCCGGCGGGTCGACGGGACGCCGGTAGGACCGCTCGTTGACCGGCAGCCGGCCCAGGGCGGCGACCCCGAGCGGCCTGCCGCCCCCGAGTGCCCCTGACGGGAAGTGGGCTCGGGGGGTGTTTTCCGTGTCGCGCATGCGCTTCCTCCGGGCGTCGTACCTGGTCACGGCATCCCCCGATGATCCGGAGCCGCTGCCCCCGCCCCCGGCCCGGACGTGCCGGAGCGACCGTAGGACGGCCCGCAGGTCCCATCAACCAAGACGCGCGCGCCAAGGGCGTTCGGTCGCATTTGTGACACCTGTCCAGCAGTACGGTGATCGCGCCCCCGCCGCACGGACACCACGCCCCCCGCAGTCCCCACCCGGACCGCTACCCTTCCCGTCTGGACGGGCACCCTGCCCGGCCGCCCGATCCCATCGCTCGCCGACGCCCCGCGGCGATGCGCCCATACCGGGGGGACGCGATGACCCAGCCACCCACCAGCGGCCCGACCGGCCCCACGGAACTGCCGCCCACCTCGCCGCCTGCGCCCACCTCGCCACCCCCGCCCGGTTATCCCCAGACCGGCTATCCCCAGACCGGCTATCCCCCGCCCGGTTACCCGCCGACCGGTTACCCGCCGCACGCGGCACCGGCCGGCCGACCGCCCCGCAAGCGCGGTGCCCTGCTGGCCGCGCTCGCGCTCGCAGTGGTGTTGGTGCTCTGCGCCGGCGGCGGCGTGGCCGCGTTCCTGACGGTGCGGAACGCCGAGTCCGGCGAGGGCGCGTCCGAGCCCTCCGTGGCGGTGGACGAGTTCCTCACCGCGATCTACCAGGAGCGGGATGCGGCGAAGGCGGCCCGCCTGGTGTGCAGCGCCGCCCGGGACCAGCAGAAGATCCGCGCCAAGGTCGCCGAGGTCGAGGAGTACCTCTCGGCTCACCAGAGCCCCCGGTTCCGCTGGGACACCCCGAAGGTGGACAACGAGACAGGTGACCGTGCCACGGTCACCACCACGGTGACGGTGACCACGTCCGATGAGAAGATCGCCGGCCAGGATCTGCGCTTCACCGTGATCCGCAAGACGGGCTGGTGGGTCTGCGAGGTCGCCTGAGCCCGCCGGATGGATAGGCTCGACAGGTGGGAGCTACGCAGCGACCGGCCGATCGGGCCGGCACCGATTGGCCCGCCCGCCTGCACGTGGTGACCGGCAAGGGCGGCACGGGCAAGACCAGCGTGGCTGCCGCGCTGGCTCTGGGCCTGGCCGCCGGTGGGCGTCGCACCCTGCTGGTCGAGGTGGAGGGGCGTCAGGGCATCGCGCAGCTCTTCGGCACGCAGCCACTGCCGTACGCCGAGCGACACCTGGTCGACGCGCGCGACGGCGGCGAGGTGTACGCGCTGGCGGTGGACGCCGAAGAGGCGCTGCTGGAATACCTGGACATGTTCTACAAGCTCGGCGCGGCCGGTCGGGCGCTGCGCAAGCTGGGTGCGATCGACTTCGCCACCACCATCGCTCCCGGGCTGCGCGACGTGCTGCTCACCGGCAAGGTCAAGGAGGCCACCACCCGCACCGCCGACCAGCGACGGGTGTACGACGCCGTGGTGCTGGACGCCCCGCCCACCGGTCGGATCGGCCGATTCCTGAACGTGACAGCCGAAACCGCCCGGCTGGCCAAGGTCGGCCCGATCAAGACCCAGAGCGAGGGGGTCGCGGCGTTGCTGCGCTCGCCGATGACCGCCGTGCACGTGGTGACCCTGCTCGAAGAGATGCCGGTGCAGGAGACGATCGACGCGATCGGCGAGTTGACCTCGCTCGGCTTCGGGGTGGGCAAGGTGATCATCAACGCGGCCCGGCCACCGCTGCCGACGGGACAGCTGGTCACCGAGGCGGAGTTGGAGCACGGGCTGCGCGCCGCCGGGCTGCCGGTCGAGCAGCGGCTCGTCGCCGGCCTGCACGACGAGGCACGTGACCAGGTGATCCGCCGGGAGCTGGAGGATTCACTCCGCGCCGACCTGGTGGAGTTGGGCGTACCGCTTGTGGAGTTGCCGCTGTTGCCCGGTGGGATGGACCGCGCCGGCCTCGACGTCCTCGCCGCAGCCCTGTTGAGGGGCGATTGACTCACACCTTGACGTCGGGCTGGCACGTCAGCGGGGTCGGCCCGATACGCTCAATTGGTGCCTTCCGACAACGCCGCGCCGCCGCTGGACGTCGACCAGATCCTGGCCGACCCCGGCGTACGGATCGTGGTCTGCTGCGGGGCCGGCGGAGTGGGCAAGACGACCACGGCCGCAGCGCTCGCGCTCCGTGCGGCCGAACAGCACGGCCGGCGTACGGTGGTGCTCACCATCGACCCGGCCCGGCGGCTGGCCCAGTCGCTCGGCCTGACCGAGCTGGACAACACGCCCCGGCAGGTCAAGGGGATCGACGTCGAGGCCAGCGGCGGCGAGTTGCACGCCATGATGCTGGACATGAAGCGCACCTTCGACGACGTGGTGCTCGCGCACACCGACCCGGCGAAGGCAGCGGAGATCTTCGCGAACCCCTTCTACCAGGCGATGAGTTCCACCTTCTCCGGCACTCAGGAATACATGGCCATGGAGAAGCTGGGTCAGCTGCACGCCCGGGGCGAGTGGGATCTGATCGTGGTGGACACCCCGCCGTCCCGCTCGGCACTGGACTTCCTCGACGCACCGGCCCGGCTGTCCCGGTTTCTCGACGGACGGATGCTGCGGCTGCTGCTCGCCCCGGCGCGTACCGGCGGTCGCAGCATGTTCAACCTGGTCACCGCGTCCTTCGGGATGTTCTCCCGGGTCGTGCAGAAGGTGCTCGGCACGCAACTGCTTACCGACCTGTCCGGCTTCGTCGCCGCGCTCGACTCGATGTTCGGCGGCTTCCGGCAACGCGCGGAGCAGACGTATCGCATCCTGCAGGCCCGCGAGACGGCGTTTCTGCTGGTCGCGGCCCCCGAGCCGGACGCGGTCCGGGAAGCCGCCTACTTCGCCGGGCGGCTACGCGAGGAGAAGATGCCGCTCGTCGGTCTGGTGCTCAACCGGGTGCACCGTCCGGCGGTGCCCGAGTTGGACGCTGAGACCAGCCGGGCCGCCGCTGACCGGCTGCGGTCGGTCGGTGGCCACGAGGGCACGGTCGAGGTGCTGCTCGCGCACGCCACCCTGGCCGAGCAGGCGGTCCGCGAACGGCAGGTGGCCACGCGGTTCACCGAGGAGTTCCCGCAGGTGCCGACCGTGTCGGTGACAGCGCAGCCCGCCGACGTGCACGACGTCGACGGGCTACGCACGATCGCAGCGGCGATCAGCCGCTCCTGAACGGCGGTCGGTACGGCAATCAGTCGTTGCCGACCGCGCCGGTGGTGACGAGGATCTTGTCCTTGCCACTCTTGTCCTTGGCGTTCTTCTTCATCGCCGCTTCGAACATCTTGCGCCAACTGGCGACCTGCGGATGGCGGCGCAGCAGCGCCCGGCGTTCGCGTTCGGTCATGCCGCCCCACACGCCGAACTCGATTCGATTGTCCAGCGCGTCGGCCAGGCACTCGTACCGGACTGGGCAGCTACGGCAGATCCGCTTCGCCACGTTCTGTTCGGCGCCCTGTACGAACAACGCGTCCGGGTCCCCGTTCTGACACGCCGCCAGCGACGGCCAGTCAGTGATCATGCCCATCTGTACTCGTCCCCCCTTGCAGTACTACCGACGCCGTCGCGGGCCAGCCGGCAATTCCCCCCGATCGACCGGCACGCCTCACCCCAAGGCGGCACGGACGACTCATGTGGCGCTCTCGCCGCCCCCATCATGCTCTGTAGTTGCCCGATTACGCAACGTTGTCGGCCAAATCCATCATTCCGGACAACCCCGGCTTCTCGGGCCAGGGACCGCCGCTTACCCCACCGGAGTCCGCGAAAACGCTGCGAGCCGCCCCCGCGTGGAGGAAACTCAGCACGGAATCACGCAACCGGACACCCGGTGCCACGCGTCTAGCACAACGAGACCGGCGCACGCAGGAAATGGGGAAAAGACGCCCCAGCGCCGCTCGTTACCTGTTCGCGTACCCTGTCGAGGTGACCTGGATGCGGAAACGTGACCATAACGTCCTGACCAATGCCGCATCGCTGCTCATCTGTGGGCTGCTGGCCGGCGTGGTCGTCGCCGCTGCGGCCTTTCCCGCGGTGGCGATGTCGGGTTTGGCCGCGAAGGCGGGCGCAGACACCTTCGGCGCGCTGCCGGGGGAACTGACCATGGCCCGCGCCCCACAAATCAGTTATCTGCTCGCTTCTGACGGCAAGACGCCGCTGGCCACGATGTACGACGAGAACCGACGCGACGTCAAGTTCGAGGACATCTCGCCGTACATGCGCGCAGCGATCATCGCCGCGGAGGACCACGACTTCTACAAGCACAACGGAGTCGACCTCAACGGCGTGGCCCGCGCCTTCGTCAACAACAGCTCCGCCACCAACGACCGGCAGGGCGCCTCGACGCTGACCATGCAGTTCGTCCGGATGAGCATCGCCTACACGGCGACGCACCCCGCCGACGTGCTCGCCGCGACCGAGGACACCAGCGCGCGGAAGCTGCGCGAGATGCGCTACGCCCTCCAGCTCGACAAGGAGATGTCGAAGGACGAGATCCTGGAGCGCTACCTGAACCTCGCCGCCTTCGGCAACGGCGCGTACGGCATCTTCGCCGCCAGCCAGGTCTACTTCAACAAGAAGCCCAAGGACCTGACGATCGACGAGGCCGCCATGCTGGCCGGCCTGGTCAAGGCCCCCACCTCGTTCGACCCGACCACCAAGAGCGGCTACCCGCAGGCGGTCGCCCGGCGCGACTACGTGATCGACCACATGGTCACCACCGGGGCGATCACCAAGGAGCAGGCCGAGAAGGCCAAGGCCGTCAAGCTGGTGGTGAAGGGCAAGCGCGCGCCGAACGGCTGCGTCGCCACCAACAAGAACGCCTGGGGCTTTTTCTGCGACTACTTCTACCGCTGGTGGATGTCGCAGGAGACGTTCGGCGCCACCTCGTACGACCGGGAGCGGCGGCTCAAGAGCGGCGGCTACACCATCGTCACCACGCTGGACAAGCAGGCCCAGGACGGCGCCGACAAGGCGGTCCGCGCCGCCAAGCCGGTGACCGCCAAGGAAGCTGTGATGATCGCCGTGATCGAGCCCGGCACCGGTCGGGTACGCGCCCTGTCGGTCAACCGGAACTTCAAGCTCGACAACCCGAAGAACCCGAAGAACCGCCCGCACAGCGACCCGGTCCAGCGCGCCAAGGGCAAGCTCGGCAACTACCCGAACACGGTGAACCCGTTGCTGACCGGTGGCGACGGCATCACCGGCTACCAGGCCGGCTCGGTGTTCAAGATCTTCACCATCGTGGCCGCGCTGGAGAAGGGAATCCCCCTCAGCTACACCATCAACGCGCCGCAGCAGTTCAAGTCGGAGTACATCCTCCGCCAGGGTGCCCCGGCCACCTGCCCGGGCACGCACTTCTACTGCCCGACCAACTCGAACAAACAGCCGGGCGGCGTGAAGGACATGTGGAGCGCCTTCTCGGCCTCGACCAACACCTACTTCGTGCCGCTGCAACAGCAGATCGGCGCGGCGAACGTGGTCGACGCGGCCAAGCGGCTGGGCATCCAGTTCCGGGTCACCAAGGAGAACGACTGGGCCAACGACAAGACGGCCGCCAACCAGTGGGGCGCGTTCACCCTGGGTGTCACGGACACCACGCCGCTGGAGTTGGCGAACGCGTACGCCACGCTTGCTGCTGACGGCAAGTACTGCGAGCCGACCCCGGTGCAGGAGATCCGCGACCTGAACGGCAACAAGCTGGACGTGGCCAACCCGCGCTGCGAGAAACGGATCAGCACGGAGGTGGCCCGCGCGGCCGTCGACGCGGCCCGCTGCCCGGTCGGTGACAACTCCTCCACCAGCAAGTGCGGCGGCAGCCGTACGGCCGCCAACGGCCGCTGGGTCGTCGGCAAGCCGATCGCCGGCAAGTCCGGCACCACCGACGCGGAGAAGTCCGCCTCCCTGGTCGCGATGACCAAGCAGTACGCGGTGGCCGGCATCCTGGCCGACCCGGACTGGCCGCAGACCAACGTCAAGATGAAGCACAACGCTCCCGACGGCATCAACCCGCCGGTCTTCCAGACGCTCAAGGCCGCCATGGCGGGCAAGAAGGCGATCAACTTCGACCCACCGGGACAGAAGATCGCGTTGGGCGACCAGCGGAGCATCCCCGGGGTCCGGTGCCTCAGCATCGACCAGGCGAAGTCCCGCCTCTCCGGTGCCGGCTTCACGCCCATCGTGTCGAGCGCTCGGGTCACCTCGGACTGCCCGGCCGGCAGCGCCGCCGGCACCAGCCCGGAGGGCCGCACCATCAAGGGCGGCATCGTGACCATCACGGTCAGCGCCGGCGGCGGCGGAAGCAACGACGATGACGACGACGACGACAATGGTCGACCCGGCAATGGTCGACCGGGCAACGGGCCACCCACCCGGCCGGGGACAGACCGGCCTGGCGGCTGACCGCGACCTGTAACGCCGAACGGGCGGGCACTCCTCACGGAGTGCCCGCCCGTTTTCTTCGGCGGCTCAGAGACCGAGCTGGCGGCGTACCTCGGCGGCCACCCGGCCTCCCTCGGCCCGGCCGGCCACGGCTGCCTGGGCCGCCTTCATCGCCGGGCCCATCTGGGCCTTGCCGGTGAAGCCGCCCGCGGCGAGCGCCCCCGCGACCAGATCGGTCAGTTCGGCGTCGGAGAGCTGTTGCGGCAGGTAACGCTCCAGCACCTCGCCCTCGGCGGTCTCCTTGGCGGCCTGCTCGGTACGCCCCGCGTCGGAGAACGCCGTCGCGGCCTCCCGACGCTTCTTGGCCTCCTTGGTCAGCACGGCCAGCACCTCGTCGTCGCTGAGCTCGCGCTTGGCCTTGCCGGCGACCTCGGCCGTGCCGACGGCGGCCAGGGCCATCCGCAGGGTGGAGGTGGTCAATTCGTCGCGGGCCTTGAGGGCGGCGCGCATGTCGGCGGTGAGACGGTCCTTCAGCGTGCTCATGGACGCCCAAACTACCCTGATCGGCATGCGAAAGCGCACACTATTCCGGCTCGCGACCGCCACCGTCGTGACGGGCGCCGCCGCCCTGGCGTACGCCTCCCTGGTCGAGCGCAACATGTTCACGCTGCGGCGCTTCGACGTCCCGGTGCTGCCTGCCGGCACCGAGCCGCTGCGCGTCCTGCACCTGTCCGATCTGCACATGACCCCCAACCAGGTACGCAAACAGCACTGGGTGGCCTCGCTCGCCGCCCTCGATCCCGATCTGGTCGTGGTGACCGGCGACAACATGGCCCATCCGGAGGCGGTGCCGGGGGTGCTCCGGGCGCTGCAACCGCTGCTCGACTACCCCGGTGCCTTCGTCTTCGGCTCCAACGACTACACCGGGCCGGTCTGGAAGAACCCGTTCAGCTACTTCCTGCCGGACCGGGAGTACACCGAGGGGGTCGAGCTGCCCTCCGAGGAGCTGCGAGACGTCCTCATCGGGGCCGGTTGGGCCGATCTGAACAACCGGCGGAGCACCGTCAAGGCCGGTGGTCGGGCGATCGACATGGCCGGCGTCGACGACCCGCACGTCGAGCGGGACGACTACACAGCGGTGGCCGGCCCGGTCTCCGCCTCGGCGGATCTCTCCATCGCACTCACCCACTCCCCCGAGCCGGCGCTGCTCGACGAGATGGCCGCCGACGGCTTCGCGTTGCTGCTCGCCGGTCACACGCACGGCGGCCAGGTCTGCGTACCGGGCGTGGGGGCGCTGGTGACCAACTGCGGGCTGCCCCGGTCGATGGCGAAGGGCCTGCACCGTTGGCCCGGTTCGGACGCCTGGTTGCACGTCTCCGCCGGTCTCGGCACCCACCCGACCGCGCCGGTCCGGTTCGCCTGCCGCCCCGAGGCCAGCCTGCTCACCCTGATCCCCCGCTGACCGTCCCGCCCACGGGGGTACCGAGTTTGACCCTCGGGACGAGTGGGCTACTATTTGTCGGCACGCCTCGGGGTGTGGCGCAGCTTGGTAGCGCGCTTCGTTCGGGACGAAGAGGTCGTCGGTTCGAATCCGGCCACCCCGACAGATGCGAGGCCCTGATCAGCAACACGCTGGTCAGGGCCTCGCGTTCTATCTACGGCTCGGGACGCAGGACCTGCCCTCCTGAGTGCGAGACGGCGCACCAGAGTCCGATCACACTCCCGCAGGTCGCCCGTTTCCTGGCGACACCGCCGCCCGCCTCAACCAGGGCAGTTCCTTGCTAAAGCAAATTGCTACCGCAAACGTACTGAGACACGCGCAATATTTGCTTGTTCAGGAATCCTCCACTCAACTCAGGATAAACCAGACAGGTGTCAGTTCTTTGACACACACCACTGTCTCCTCACCACTCATCGTGTTACCGTACTGACCGAAACAGCGATCGTACGGGTTGTGAGCCCTGGCTGGGAATTTCAATGGGGGGAACAGTGCGTTGTCCTAGCTCGGCGCGGTCCGAGTTGACGCCGCAGATGCTCGTATACGATGATTTCGACCATCGCAGCCAGGCTCGCTGGATGTCCTATGTGATGTATTTCCACCGGGTCAACTACCGATCTCCCGTAATTAACACCGATCGTTTGGGCTTTCGCATTTCGCATGGCGCCGACAGTCAGACCTCGGCGGGTGGTGAGCCGACAAACGGCCCGGTCCGATTACTGGCGGGCAGTTCGATGGCAATGGGCATCGGAGCGACCTGTGATCAGGCGACGCTCGCCTCGCGACTGTGGACCACCCATGCGCCGTCGCGACCGTGGTTGAACTTTGCCGGGCGCAGTCATTCCTCCGCTCAGGAACTGCTGCTCTTCCTCTTCTATCGGCACCTGTTGCCACCGGTGGAGGAAATCGTCATCCTCTCCGGGCTGAACAACCTGGCCCTGGCGCGGCTTCCCGCCAGCCAACGCGGTGATGACGGCGCCTTCTTCAACTGTGGCGACTACTTCGGCCAGATGGACAAGCTCAAGTCCCAGTTCCGGACGCACCACTTCGGGTCAGGCGGTCAGCAGACCGGCGGCGACGAACCCGTCCGCCCGCTCCAGGTGCGGATCGAGGACGCCGTAGCGCTGACGATCCGGCACCTGGAGTCCTGGAAGCAGCTCTGTGCCGGCACCGACACGAGGATCACCTTCGTGCTGCAACCCCTGGCCACCTGGGTACGCGAGACGGCCGCACCCCAGGAGAGACGACTCTTCGACGAACTGGACAAGATCTCGAACTTCTGGGAGTTGTTCGGTGACATCGCCACCAGGGAGACGGCCCGAAGGTACGCGGAACTGCTGCAGTTGGGTTGCGAGAAAATCGATGTCAACTTCCTGGACATCAATCCGCTCCTCGCGAACAGCGCCGCGGACGACAGCTGGCTCTATGTCAATCGAGCGCACATGACCGATTACGGACTCGACCTGGTGGCGCAGTTACTGGCCAGCGAGCTGGATCTGTCGCGCTAGATCATCGGTTCACCATCACAAGTGAGGACAGGAACATGAACCTGCTGCGCAGGATCTTCGGGAAGATCTTCGGTCGCAAGAAGAAGCCGAAGAACGACGCCTCGATCTACCCGATGTTCTAGCCGGCTCCGCAACAGCGGCGCCACCACCTTTCGCACCAGTGCTGGAGAGCGGGCTGCGTCGCGCTTTCCGTGCCTGACCGAATCGGTTCAGCCGTGGTCGAACGCCGGTAGGGCCGAAGCGTCACAGGACGAACCTTTCTGCAGTGAACGGACGATACCTCCGCTCCGAGCTCCTCGCGACGACGCAAGGTGAAAACGCCCGGTTACGGGCGTGTGTGCGGACTAGTCGAGGGATGACAGTGTCAACGAATGCCGTCCACGAGTCGGGCCAGAATGCCGCCCGACAGCTTGGTCAACAGGATCACTCTCGCCGGCTCTATGTCATCGCGGTTGATCCCGAGACCTCATTTCCCGGAACTCCATTTATCGAACGGATCCGGGCGGAGATCGGTGACATCGCCGGTCGTGAGCCCATGCCGGCCACGCTCGATGAACTGCGGGCCGAAGTGGTGCGGTGGTGTGCCGCCGAGGCCGATCGCTTCGAGGGGCTGGTCAGCGCGTCTGCGGATCCACTGACCACGGATTCCCTCGTACGCCGCGCCGCGCTCGCGGCGGCACCACTCGCGCTGCGGTCGGGTGCCTGGCTTCAGTGGCAGAGCGCGCCGGGCAATGCCGACGACGCGACCGTACTGCGGATTCTGACCCTTTATGCCTCGGATGTCGGTGTCGGTCGGCCGCAGGATTCCCGAGGCAGCGTCTACCTGTCCCTGCTGCGTCAACTGCACCTGTCCGAGCACGCCGCTCCGGTGGCCCGGCTGGTGCACGACCCTCGGGTGGCGGACCACCACTTCCATCTGCCCGCGACTCTGCTGGCGATGAGCAGGCGACCGGAGGACTTCCGACCCGAACTCGTCGGCGCGGACCTGTGTCTGCGTACGGTCGGATTGCTGCCGGCGTTGAGACTTGTGCGCCAGGTGCATCCGCAGCTCGTGGACTGGACCGCGATCGACCCGTCCGCCGCCCGCGCCGGCGACGAGCTCTCGGGGCTCCAGCTCTGCCTGGCGATCGTCGAGAACGGGTTCGACGACGGTGAGCTGGCTCGGGTGCGTACCGGCTTCCAGTGGGCGTTCACGGTGCTGAAGCGGTGGAGCGGAAGCCTGTTCGCCGAGCTCGACGAGGCCCGTGACCCGGCGTACGAGATGGCCGAGTTGTTGCGCCACCGGGCCCGCGAGGGCGCGGTGTACCACCAGGTCTTCGCCATCGCCGGTCGGTCGCTCTCCGACTGGCTCCAGGACGCCCGGACCGACCCCAGCGAGCTGCTGGCCGAGCTGGCGAAGAGCCGCCTGGTCAAGCCGGGGCGGTCCGCGGACAGTCCGCTGGTCAACGGCCTCGTCAGTGAGCGTGGCCCGATGTTCCGGGTCTTCTCTCCGGCCGACCTGCTCGTCATCCGCCGATGGATCGACTCGCTGCCCACCCGGCAGCCCGAGCCCGAGCCGCCGAAGAGGGCCCCTGAGGCAGATGCCGTGTCGGCGAAGCTGCTGGCGACCGTCATGGCCGGCCCGGTCGACGACGGCCGGGAACCGGGTGACATCCGGGAGGCGTACCACCTGCTGCAGCAGCGGACGGACACCCCGGCGATCCGCCGGTTCGCCCTGGACTACGTGCGGGGCTGGCTGGCTCGGTCCCGGCACAGGATGGCGTCGGATCCGCAGCGCCTACCCGATGTCTGGGGACGCGAAGGTCTGCGCCCCTGGCTGGTCGAGCAACATGACCGGCAGGGACGTGACTTCGAGGCGTCGGCCACCACCCCGATGCCGACCCGGGAAGAGCTGATCGACTCCACCGTGCAGCTGGCACCGTTGACGCTTATCGACGGTGCCTGGCTGCAGGGGTTCACCGACTACGAACACGCCGCCTCGGAACAGGGCTACTTCCTGTTCGAGACCTACTGGGACGAGCTCGGCAACGGGGTGCCGCGGCTGAACCATCCGCTCATCTACCGGCAGGTGCTCGCCGAGATGGACATCAAGGTGCCGCCGACCGCATCGCGCGAATTCGCCATGTGGGAAGGGTTCCGGGACGAGTCCTTCGAACTGCCGGTGTACTGGCTGAGCATCGGGCGTTTTCCGCGGACGTTCATGCCGGAGATCCTCGGGCTGAACCTGGCCATGGAGCTGTCCGGGGTGGGTGGCACCTACCGGCGGGCGCGCCAGGCGCTGAAGAAGTACGGCTTCTCCACGAAGTTCGTCGACATCCACAACACCATCGACAACGTCGCCACCGGACACTCCGCCTGGGCCGCCGACGCGGTCGACACCTACCTCGCCTCGCTGCCCGTGTCCCATGGCGCCGGAGCGGTCGCCGAGGTCTGGGAGCGGGTACGCACCGGATTCCGATCGCTCAACCCACCGTCCGGCCTGCTGGCCCGGCGGGCGTTTCGTCGCGCCCGCAGGGCCAGCAGATCGCTCGCCACCATCTGATCGACCGACGCACCACACCCACACTGAGGAGATCGATCGTGGGAAAGCTGGTTCTGGGCTTGTCCGCTTACTACCACGACAGCGCGGCCGTGCTGGTGCGGGACGGAGAGCCCATCGCTGCCGCCCAGGAGGAGCGCTTCACCCGTAAGCGCCACGACCCGGCCTTTCCGGCGGAGGCGGTGAAGTACTGCCTGGCTGAAGGCGGTGTCGGGCTCGACGATGTGGATGCGGTCGCCTACTACGAGGATCCGAAGCTGAAGTTCGGCCGGGTGCTGACGAGCTTCGCCGCCTCGTCGCCCTTCTCTCTGGAGGCCTTCACCCGGGTCCTACCGGAATGGACGTCCTGGAAGCGCGACACGGTCGGGCGGGTGCGCCGGTCGCTTGCCGAGCTGGGACTGGGCGCGGTCCCGGAGATCAACGTCCGGCGGCATCACGAATCCCACGCGGCCTCCGCGTTTCTGCCGAGCCCGTACGAGTCGGCAGCGGTGTTGTGCATCGACGGCGTCGGTGAGTGGGCCACCACCACGCTCTGGCACGGCCAGGGCAGTCGGATCCGCCACCTGGCGGAGATCAGGTACCCGCATTCACTGGGCATGCTCTACTCGGCGTTCACCTACTTCTGCGGATTCAAGGTCGACTCCGGCGAGTACAAGCTCATGGGCCTGGCCCCGTACGGCGTGCCGCGCTACGCGGACGTGATCCGGCAGCATCTGATCGACGTCAAGGACGACGGCTCGTTCCGGCTCAACATGAGCAACTTCGAGTTCCTGCGCGGTCAGGTCATGACCGGTCGCGGGTTCGAGCAGTTGTTCGGTGGGCCGCGCCGCGAGCCGGAGAGCCCGCTGACCGAGCGGGAGTTCGATCTGGCCGCGTCGGTGCAGCTTGTCACCGAGGAAGTGGTGCTCAAGCTGGCCCGGACCGCCCGCGAGATGACCGGTGAGGCCAACCTCTGCCTGGCCGGTGGCGTGGCGCTGAACTGCGTGGCCAATGGCAAGGTCATCCAGGAGAAGATCTTCGATTCGGTGTGGGTGCAGCCCGCCGCCGGTGACGCCGGTGGGGCCCTGGGTGCCGCGCTGATGGTGGCCACGGAACTCGGTGCGCCGCGCGCACATCTCGCCGAGGGCGGCGACGGGATGTCCTCCTCGCTGCTCGGTCCCGGGTTCAGCGACGAGGAGATCGCGCGTTTCCTGGACGACCTGGGTGTGCCGTACACCCGGTTGGACGAGGAGTCCATCGCCAAGCACGTGGCGGAGGAGCTGGCCACCGGCAAGATCGTCGGCTGGTTCCAGGGTCGGATGGAGTTCGGTCCGCGTGCGCTCGGGGCGAGGTCGATCATCGGTGACCCCCGCGATGTCGACATGCAGTCGACGATGAACCTGAAGATCAAGTTCCGGGAGTCGTTCCGGCCGTTCGCCCCGTCAGTGCTGGCCGAGGAGGTCGAGGAGTACTTCGACCTGCACCAGGAGAGCCCGTACATGCTGGTCGTGGCGCCGGTCGCGAAGCAGCGGCGACTGGACGCCGAGGAGTCGGCGCAGGCCACCGGGCTGGACCGGCTGAAGGTCCACCGTTCGACCATCCCGGCGGTCACCCACGTCGACCATTCGGCGCGGGTGCAGACCGTGACCGCGTCGTCGAACCCGACCTATCACCGCCTGCTTACCGCGTTCAAGCAGGTGACGGGCTGCCCGGTCCTGGTGAACACCTCGTTCAACGTCCGTGGCGAGCCGATCGTGGCCACGCCGTACGACGCGTACCAGTGCTTCATGCGCACCAACATCGACCTGCTTGCGCTTGGCAACTTCCTGCTGAACAAGGCCGACCAACCCGCGTGGCGAGAGCAGGGCGACTGGCGCAAGGAGATCGCCCTGGACTGATCGACCACCACTTCGCCCACAAGGATTGATCATGAAAATCTTATGGTCGTTGATCTACTTTCTGGTATTCGTGCCGGTCGGCATCTTCTTTCGGCTCTTCCGCGATCCGCTCCGTCGGAAGTGGCAGCCGGAACTGAGCACGTACTGGATTTTCGACGAGAGACCGCGTTGACACCGGCCACCGGTCGGCAGAACCAGGAGAGCAGCACGTGATCGGTATCGACGCAGGGTTGGGCATCGCCGCGGTGGCGCTGGCGATGGTGCTCACCCCCGGCCCAAACATGATCTACCTGGTCTCCCGGTCGATCACCCAGGGTCGGGCCGCCGGCCTGATCTCCCTGCTCGGCGTGGCGGTCGGGTTCTTCGTCTACCTGCTCGCCGCGGTGACCGGCGTTTCCGCGGTGTTCGCGCTGGTACCGACCATGTACACGGCAATCAAGATCGCCGGCGCGTGCTATCTGCTGTGGCTCGCCTGGAACGCCATCAAACCCGGCGGCCAGTCGGCGTTCTCGCCGAAGGATCTGCCCATCGACCGGCCCCGGAAGCTGTTCTCGATGGGCCTGATGACCAACCTGCTGAATCCCAAGATCGCCGTTCTGTACGTGTCGTTGCTCCCGCAGTTCGTCGACCCGGCCAAGGGCGACATCGCGATGCAGAGCCTCTCCCTGGGACTGATCCAGATCACGGTGGCGCTCACCGTCAACTGTCTGATCGTGCTCACCGCAGGCTCGGTCTCCTCCTTCCTCGCCCGGAAGCCGACCTGGTTGCGGGCACAGCGCTACGCCATGGGGACGGTGCTCATCGGTCTCGCGGTGAGCATGGCCTTCGACCGAACGGAAGCAGCAGCACCCCGACAGTGATTCACCCGTTCGAATCGGGACATCGACGCAGACGCGAGGAGGCCGTCCTGATGAAGCCGCACATTCTGATCATCCACCGCTGGCGTGACCACCACGCCGGGTACGCGGACTACCTCGACCACGACCTCCACCACGTCACCTACATATGCACCGAACTGGCCACCGCCTCGGTTCCTGCCGCAGCGTCCGCCGTGTCGATCGTCGCGGCCACCGATCGCCTGGACCTGATGAGCGCCGCTGCCAACGGATTGATCGAGCGATTCGGCCGGCCCGAACGGATCATCGCTCTGAACGAGGGCGATCTCGACACGGCGGCCGAGCTACGCGCCCAGCTGGCGGTGGCCGGCGATCATCCCGATCAGCTCGCTCCGTTCCGTGACAAGCTGGTGATGGCGCAGACCGTGGTGGCGGGCGGCGTCGCCATCCCGGAGTTCGCCGACGCACCCGACATCGAGGCCGTCGTGCGCTTCGCGGACCTGCACGGCTGGCCGGTGATCGTCAAACCACGACGGGGCACGGCGAGCCGGGACGTGCTGCGCCTGAACTCGGTCGACGATCTGGTCCAACTCGACCGGCTCGCGCCCGAACCACGGATGGTGCAGACCTTCTGCCCGGATCAGGTCTTCCACATCGACGGCCTCTGGACCGGCTCCGAACTGGGTCCCTGGCGGGCTTCGCGCTACGTGAACACCTGCATGGAGTTCGCCGCCGGGGACGTGCTCGGCTCGGTGGAGGTGGACGACCCCGAGCTGCTCGGCCCGCTTGGCGAGTTCCTCGCCAGGGCCTGCGCCGCCTTCGGCGACGAGCCGTGGGTGTTCCACATGGAAGCGTTCGTCGGCCACCGGGCCGACGGCAGCATCCGGATCAACTTCCTGGAAGCCGGTTCCCGGGTCGGTGGCGCGGAGATCCCGTTCGTCTGGCGCGAGGTGCACGGCGTGGACCTGGTGGAGGCCGCGGTGCACATCCAACTCGGCCGCCGCCCGATCGTACGGTCGATCGCCGGTCAGCGGGTCGGCGGTTGGCTTCTGGTGCCGACCCCGGTGCCCGCGCCGTGCCGGATCACCGTGGCGGAACTCGACCTGCCACCGGCCGAGTGGCCCTACGCCCGGGTGATCCCGGACGTGGGCACCGTGATTCCCAAGGCCGGCGGCTACGAGCACGTCGGGGCCCGGTTCCGGTTCTCCGGGGCGGCGACCGACGACGTGGAGAAGGCCATCCGCCGTACGGCCGGCCAGCTCTGGTTGGAATGCGTGCCCAGCCAGTCGGACCTACCGGTCGCGGGCTGACCCGTGATGACTGCCTCGTTGTCCTTTCTCAGCCATCCGCGCGGCCCGTTGAGCAGCGTCGAGTCCAGGGTGTACGAGTTCGCGGTGCTGGGAAACCGGATCGACGCCGACTGCCCGCCGCCGGAGGTCGGCATCAGCAGGAGCGACTGGGCCCACGCCTGCGAGAGCCTGCTGCGACGCCGGTTGCTCTCCCGTGCCGACGACGGTGACCTGACCGCGGTGCACCCCGAGATCGCGTTGAGCATTCTCAACGCGCCGCTCAGCGACGAGATCCGGCAGCGCGAGGAGGCGATGGCCACCAACGGCCGGGTGATCCAGTCGATAAGCATGCGGCTGGCTCAGCTGGCCGAGAACGGCAGGCAGCGCGACGGCGTCCGGGTGGTCCGTGGCGAGCAGGCTCTCCGCGACGAGATCGACGCGGCGATCCTGCGCTGCACCACGGAGATCCACTCACTGCGTCCGGGCGGCAGGCGTTCGCAGGATCACTTCAGCGCCTCCGCGACGTCGGCGAGTTCGATCTTCGAACGTGGATTGCGGTGCCAGTTCCTCTACCACCACACGGCCCGCTCCAACCTGGGCCTGGTCGCCCGGGCCAAGGCGGTCGCGGAGCACGGCGGTGGCATCCGTACCACCGCGGCGAGCTTTGAGCGCCTGGTCATTTTCGATCGCAAGCTGGCGTTCATCCCGGTCGACGGGCCGGGAGCGGCGGATCGGGGTGCCGCGGTCATCTCCGACGAGCTGGTGGTGGAGTACCTGTACCGCACGTTCGTGCACCTCTGGGCCAACGCGGTCCCGCTCGAACTGCCCGAGGACCAGATGGACGAGGTCTCCCTGGACACCAGGATGGCGATCCTCCGGCTGATGTCCGCCGGGCTGAAGGACGAGGCGATCGCCAATCGGCTGGGCATGGCCCTGCGTACCTGCCGACGGCACATCTCCTCGATCCTTAAGGGCCTCAATGTCTCCAGCCGGTTCCAGGCCGGCATCAAGATCGCCCAGCTCGGCATCCTCACCGACGAGGTGATCGATTCCGAGCAGTCCGGCCGGACCGACATCAGCCCGCTGTGGTGACCCGTGCAGGTCGCCCTTCCCCCGTACCGACAAGGAGAGCCGAGCAGAGATGAAGCTCCAGCGTGAGATCCTGACGCCCCAGATGCTGCAGTACGACAGCTTCTCGTCCCGCGGCGAGACCGAGTACGTGCCGTACCTGATGTATTTCAACCGGCCGAACTACCGGTCGGACGCGATCAACACCGACCGGCTGGGTTTCCGCATCTCGCACGGCGCCACCGAGCAGGCATCGGTCGGCAGCAGCATGCCCAAGGGTCCGGTCCGTCTGCTTGTCGGCGGCTCCGTACCGCTCGGCTACGGCTCCACGAGCGACGCGGCCACCATGGCCTCGCGACTGTGGACCCAGCACGCTCCGTCGCGTCCGTGGCTCACGTACGCCGGGCACTGCTACAACTCCACCCAGGAGCTGCTGTTGTTCCTGCTCTACCGGCATCTGCTGCCGCCGGTCGAGGAGATCGTCATCTTCAGCGGCTTCAACACCCTGGTGATGTCCCGACTCGTCGAGATGCACCGCGCGGACCAGGGCCCGTTCTACTTCTGCGGCGAGTTCTTCGAGCAGATGGAGGAGGTCAAGTCCCGGCACCGCAAGTCGTCCCGTGGCTTCGGTCGCCGTAACAAGCCGGCGGTGCCGGCCTGGCCCTCGCCCGACGAGGTGCGGCCGAAGCTCGACGACGCGATCGCCAGCGCGGTCGACCTGGTCGGCCGGCACCTGGACAGCTGGCAGGTGCTCGCCGCGGCCACCGGCGCCCGGGTCACCTTCGTGCTGCAGCCGCTGGCCACCTGGCTGCGCGAGGAGACCGCACCCCAGGAAAAGCTGATCTTCGACGAGCTGGACCGGATCTCCAAGCTGGGCACCTGGGAGGCGCTGTACGGCGACGTCGCCTCGGTGGAGGCCGGGCAGCGGTACGCCGACGCGCTCGCACCGGCCTGCGAGAAGCGGGGCGTACGGTTCGTCAACCTCAACCCGGTGCTGCGCGCGGCCGTGACCGACCAGACCTGGCTGTACGTCGACCGGGCCCACCTGACCGACGAGGGCAACGACATCGTCGCCGCGCTGCTCGCCGAGCAACTCGGCCTGTCCTGAGACCCGGCCGATGACCAGGAAGCCATCGAACCACCACGAAAAGGTGCTCAACTGATGTTCAGAGTAGCCGTGATCGGGGGGCGACCCGCCCCGATCAAGGGAGCCAGGGAATTGGGCGTCGACGTCGTGCTGGTCCACCAGCCCGGCCAGTACGAGGAGTCGATCCGTGAGCACTGCGAGCGGATCGTGCACGCGCCGCTGGCCGATGGTCCGGCGATGCTCGAGGTGCTGCGACCACTGCACGAGGAGCGGCCCTTCGACCGGGTGCTTACCGTCTCGGAGCCGTGGGGCGTACCCACCGGGCACGTGGTGGACGGCCTCGGTCTGCCCGGGACCTCGGAGCGGACCGCGCGACTGCTGAAGAACAAGGCGCTGATGCGCGAGCGGCTCGCCAAGTACGACCTGAGCCCCGTCCGGTACCGGGTGGTGGGGTCGGAGCAGGAGGCGCTCGACTTCCTCACGGAGATCGGCGGCCCGGTCGTCCTCAAGCCGATCGACGGTGCCGCCAGCCGGCACATCCTGCGGGTGGACGACGCCGCCGGGCTGCGGGACGCCTGGCACCGGCACACCGAGGCCGGCAACACCTCGGTGCTCGCCGAGGAGTTCCTCGCCGGCCCGGTGGTAAGCGTGGAGTCGTTCTCCTTCGCCGGACGGCACCTGCCCGTCGGATACTCCGAGTACCTGGTGAACTCGCACCACGTCGAGTGGCAGGTCAGCGTGCCGAGCCGGCTCGCCGCGGCACACCTGACGGAGCTTCGTGATCTCACCGTGCGCCTGCTGGACGCGGTCGAGTTGACCGAGGGCCCGTCGCACAGCGAGTTCGTCCTGACCGACCGGGGTCCCCGGGTGCTGGAGTCGCACGCCCGGCTCGGTGGTCACGCCATCCCCGAGTTGGTACGCCGGGCGTACGGCCTGGATCTGGCGCGGATGTGGCTGACCGTGCCACTGGGCATCGACGAGCTGCCCGCCGAAGCCCCGCAGCCCGCTGCCGGAGCGGCGATCCGGTTCCTGCGGCCCGAGCCCGGGAAGATCCGCGACATCACGGTGGCCGAGGACATCCCGGCGGTGGTGAAGCGGGTACCGCCCGGTGAGTTGGCCGACGTGTACCTTCCCCTGCTCGGCGAGTTGGTCGACATCCCGGTCGGCGCGGTTGTGCACAAGAACCCCGGCGACGTGATCAACCCGATCCACACGCTGGCCGACTGCAGTTCCGGTTACGTGCTGGCCACCGGAACGGACGCGGACGCGGCGGTCGACACCTGCGTGCTGGTCGACGAGAAGATCCGTTTCCACACGTGACACTCCTGGGGCATCACGACTTCCGGCTGCTGTGGACCGCACAGACCCTGGGCCAGTTCGGCACGCATTTCAGCCGTGTCGGACTGCCCCTGGTGGCGATCCTGGCCCTGGACGCGACCGCCTTCGAGGCCGGTCTGCTGGCGACGTTCCAGACCGTGGCGTTTCTCCTGGTCGGTCTCCCGGCCGGAGCGTGGGTGGACCGGCGTCGCAAACGTCCCATCATGATCGCCGCGAACCTGGGTCGTGGCCTGCTGTTGGGGTGGGTTCCGGTGGGGGCCTACCTGGGCGTGTTGACGCTGACCCAGCTCTACATCGTCGCGCTGGGGGTGAGCGTCGGCACCCTGCTGTTCGAGACGGCCTACGTGAGCTATCTGCCGCTGATGCTCGAACGCGGGCAACTGGTCGAGGGCAACGCGAAGCTGGAGAGCACCCGGTCGGTCGCCCAGGTCGGCGGACCGACGCTCGGCGGTTACCTCGTCCAGTGGTTCGGGCCACCGCTCGCGGTGCTCACCGTCGCGGTCGGCTACCTGGCCTCGGCGCTGGCGGTGAGCCGGATCCGCATGCGCGAGGACCTCCCCGTCCGGGGTGCCAGAAGCCACCTCGTCGGGGAGATCCGACAAGGGCTGTCGTACGTCTTCCGGCATCGCGTCCTACGGGCGCTCGCCGTCTCGGGCGCGCTGTTCAACCTCGGGGTGTACGTCACCGGGACGGTGGTCGTGGTGCTGCTCGCCCAGCAGCTGCGCATCTCCCCCGGAACGGTGGGACTGTGGTTCGCCATCGGCGGGCTGGGCGGGTTGGTCGGTGCCTTCGTCGTCCAGCGGATCAGCGTACGGCTCGGGCCGGGGCCGACGGTCTGGGTCGGCATGGCCGTGGCCGGTGTCGCCGGTCTGGTCGTGCCGCTCGCCGACGCCGACTGGCGACTCTGGCTCGCGGGGGCGGGCAACGCGCTGGTCTCCACCGGCCTGGTGATCAACAACGTGAACAGCATGGCGATCCGCCAGCAGCTGTGTCCGCAGGAGTTGCAGGGCCGGATGAACGCCACCATCCGCTTCCTCGTCTTCGGGGCCATGCCGATCGGCTCGTTCCTCGGCGGGTTCCTCGGCGAGCAGATCGGGCTGCGCGAGACACTGTGGGTGGGTGCCGTGCTGAGCCTGGTCGCCGTCCTGCCGGTCTACTTCTCGCCGCTGCGGACCATGCGGGGCCAGCCGGATGCCGACGATCAGAAGGCTGCTCCGGAGAAGGTCGGTTGAGCGGTTCTCCGTCACTCCCACGGTGAGAGTTCTAGAAGGGTCGGGCTTCCGCCCGACCTGTCGGTGTGCCATGCTGACAGGCAACAGTTCTAGAACAGATGGAGCCGACGTGACGGACCTGACCGTGCTGCCCAACGGCAGCCTCATGGCCGATCCCGGCGAGCGCGGCAGGTTCGGTGGGCACGGTGGTCGCTTCGTGCCCGAGTCGCTGATCCCCGCCTGCGCCGAGCTGGAGGAGGCGTTCCGGGAGGCGTGGGCGGATCAGCGCTTCCGCCGCGACCTCGACCGACTGCTCGCCGTGTACGCCGGACGCCCGACCGCGCTCACCCCGGCCTGGCGGCTCTCCGCCGAGCTCGGCATCAACGTGCTGCTCAAGCGGGAGGACCTCGCCCACACCGGCTCGCACAAAATCAACAACGTGCTCGGCCAGGCCCTGCTGGCACGCCGGATGGGCAAGACGCGGTTGATCGCCGAGACCGGTGCCGGCCAGCACGGCGTCGCGACGGCCACCGCCGCCGCGCTGCTCGGCCTCGAAGCAACCGTGTACATGGGGGCCAAGGACGTCGAGCGGCAGGCACTCAACGTGTTCCGGATGGAGCTGCTCGGTGCCGAGGTCATTCCGGTCACCGGCGGCAGCCGCACTCTCAAGGACGCCACGAGCGAGGCGCTGCGGCACTGGGTCACCCGGGTCGACGACACCCACTACTGCATCGGCTCCGTGATGGGCCCACACCCGTACCCCTGGATCGTGCGGGAGTTGCAGCGGGTCGTGGGTGAGGAGGCCCGCGCACAGTGCGCCGCCGAGCTGCGGACGGGCGTGCCCGACTACGTCGTGGCCTGCATCGGCGGCGGCTCGAACGCCGCCGGCACCTTCGCCGGCTTCGTCGACACCCCGGCGCAGCTCATCGGCGTGGAGGCCGAGGGTGGGGCGGCTGTCGCCTTCGGCCGGGTCGGTGTGCTGCACGGCTTCCGCTCGTACGTCCTGCAGGACGAGGACGGCCAGGTCAGCGAGGCGCATTCGATCGCGGCCGGGCTCGACTACCCGGGCATCGGCCCGGAGCACGCCTTCCTCAACGACTCGGGGCGGGCCCGCTACGTCACGGTCAGCGACGAGGAGGTGATCCCGGCGGTACGGCGACTGGCCCGCACCGAGGGGATCCTGCCGGCCCTGGAATCGGCCCACGCCATCGCCTGGGTGATCCGGGCCGCCGAGAGCGGCGAACTGCCACCCTTCTGCACCGTGCTGGTCACCCTCTCCGGGCGCGGCGACAAGGACATCCACACCATTCGGGAAGCGGCATGAGCGGCAAACTCCTGGTTCCGTACGTGACCGGCGGCATCCGACCGGACTGGACCCGGTACGTCGAGGAGTACGCGCGCCACGGCGCCGACATGATCGAGATCGGGCTCCCGTTCTCCGACCCGATCCTCGACGGGCCGACGATCCAGCAGGCCTCGCACCACGCCCTCCAGCAGGGCGTCACGGTGCGTTCCATCCTCGACGACCTCACCGGCTTGAACGTCGACGTACCGCTCATCGCGATGACGTACTACAACCTGGTGATCCACAACCCGTCGTTCTGCGCGGATCTCGCCGCGGCCGGCGTCAGCGGGCTGATCGTGCCCGACGTACCGATCGACGAGGTGGACGAGCTGGAGGCGACGGCCACGGCGGCCGGGGTCGACCTCGTCCTGCTCGCCGCGCCCACCACCACCCCCTCCCGGCTGGCCACCATCGCGCAACGCAGCCGACGCTTCGTCTACGCCGTGTCCGTCATGGGCACCACAGGTGAGCGTGACCGGCTCGGCGAGGACGCCCTCCGGCTAGCCCGTGAGCTGCGGGCCATGACCGACCTGCCGGTGCTGCTCGGCTTCGGCATCTCGCAGCCCGCGCACGCGGTGGCGGCCGCCGATGCCGCCGACGGTGTCGTGGTGGCGTCGGCGCTGATGCGGATGGTGCTCGACGGTGCCGGCCCCGAGGAGATCGGTGCCACGATCGCGGAGTTCCGGGCGGCGCTGGACGGCGTGGTCGTGGGAGTCCCCGGGTAACCGCGAGCCTGGGCAGGTGCCCTGTGCCGCTGCCGCCGACGGTGCGCCAGACTGGGGCACCGGTACGGCGGTGCGGTGGACGGGAGACTCCCATGGGTGATGCGACGACGACGCCCGGAGCGGGCGCGCCGGCATCCGGTGGCCGGCCACCCGCGCGGTACCGCCAGATCGCGGCCGACCTGGCGTCCCGCATCCACCAGGGCGAGTACGCGCCCGGCGAAGCGCTGCCCGCCCAGCGGGAGCTGAGCGCCCACTACGGCGTCACGCTGATGACGTTGCGTCAGGCCCTGCAACAGCTGTCCGACGAGGGACTCATCGTCCAGCAGGCCGGCCGCGGCACGTACGTCACGCCGGTTCAGGCGGCGTACCGGGTGGACACGCTGCGCAGCTTCACCGAGGACCTGCGCGAGCAGGGCCACGACGTGGTCACCCAGGTCCTGTCGAGCGGGATGCGACGCCCACCGGCCTGGGTGGCCGATCGGCTCGGCGGCGCTGACGGCGAACGCACCCTGCGCCTGGAACGACTGCGCCTGCTCAACGGCCGTCCCGCCATCCACCAGGTCTCCTGGGTGCGGTCGCCGCACGGGACGGCGATCCGGGAGCGCGACTACGTCACCACGTCGCTGTACGCCGCGCTCGCCGACTGCGGAGTCGCCATCCTGAGCGCCTCGGAGCGGATCGTCCCGGGCGTGCTCTCCGCGCCGGTGGCCGGGCACCTGCGCCAGCCGGTCGGCAGCCCCGTCTTCGTCAGCGAACGGACGACAGTGGCCCTCGACGGTACCGCCGTGGTGGTCGACCGGGCGGTGATCGTCGGTAACGCCATGGAGATCCGTGCCGAGCGGGCCGCGACCCGACTGTCGGTGCGGTGGGGTGCCGTGCACCCCCCGGCCGCCTCGGGCGGCGAGCGACAGGCCCCGCAAGCACCGGTGCGGTAGGCAACCGCTCCCGCGCCACCGCCGGAGAAGCGCGCGTCGCCGCCGGAGAAGCGCGCGTCACCGCCGGAGAAGGGCGCGCCACCGCCGGGGAAGGCAGCAAGGTGCCTGGCCACTTCTGGCCTCCGCGACGGCGTTGTTACCCATCGTGTCCGTGCGGCATCTTGGGGTCTCGGGTGTCCGAACGACTGGGCGTTCCACCCGACACGACCGCGAGTGGGGGATTCGCGGCGACTCCCATGATCGGAGCCAGACATGTCCCGTGCACTTCGGGTGGCCCGTCACCACCTGGACGACAGGACCCGTGACCTGCTCGACAAGGAGCTCACGGCCGCCCTCTGCGACATCACGCTGGATTCGGACGCACACGAGGCGATCCTCGCCCGAATCGGTGCACACGCCCTGCAGACCCATCTCCCCGGCGAGATCCTCCAGGCGTTGACGTTCTACCCGGCGACCGGCTCGCACGTCCTGACCATCGGCAACCTGCCGCAGCAGGAGTTCCCGGCCACACCGCGCAACGGCTTCACCGACGAGACCGCGATGGCCGTGACCAACGCGCTGCACTTCGGTCTGCTGCAGTTGCTCTCGCTGACGCCGTTCGCGGTCGACTACGAGAACAACGGCCGCTACATCCGCAATGTCGCGCCGAATCCGGCGGCGGCCGGCACCACCAGTTCCTGGGGAGCCGATTCGGAGTTCTTCTGGCACACCGACAACCCGCACCTGCCGTTCGGCGGCAAGGGCGTCGACCCGCGCCGGTACGTCCCGCGCTACCTCAGCTTCTACGCGGTCCGCAACGACGAGCAGGTGCCCACCGAGGTGCTCGCCATCGAGGACGCCGTGGCAGCCCTCGACGACGCCACCGTCCAGGCCCTCCAGTCGGCCCAGTTCCTCGTCGGCCCGCCCGCGTCCAACGACGAGACCGCGCCGCTACCCGACGCCGCCCTGTTGGAGCAGAGCTACGAGGGCACCCGGGCACGGTACGACCGGGGCACGGTCACCGGGACCACCCCTGCGGCGGCCGCTGCCCTGGACCGCTGGGTGCAGGCCCTGGAGCAGGCGCGAGCCGAGGAGTTCGTGCTGACCCCCGGAGATTTCCTGATCTTCGACAACTACCGGGTGCTGCACCGCCGACGGGCCTTCCAGCCCGGCCCGACGGAGACCGCCCGCTGGTTGCGTCGTTGCTATGCAAGCTGACCTGGGTACACGGAGGAAGACCATGGGCAAATATCGTGTCGCCGTCATCGGTGGTATGCCCGCGCCGATCCACGGCGCCAAGGAACTCGGCATCGACGTCGTGCTGGTGCACGAGGAGGGCAAGTACGAGCAGTCCATCCTGCAGCACACCGAGCGGGTCGTACACGCTCCGCTGGCCGACGGCCCGGCGATCCATGCCGCGCTGAGCCCGCTGCATGCCGAGCACCCGTTCGATCGGGTGATGACCACGACCGAGGTCGCCGCGATCTCGTCCGGATACGTCGTGGACCAGTTCGGTCTGCCCGGCGTCACCGAGTTCACCGCCCGTGCGCTCAAGGACAAGGCGCTCACCCGGGAGTGCCTGGCCAAGGCCGGGGTGGAGAACGTCCGCTACGAGGTGGTCAGCTCGGTGGACGAGGCGGTCGCCTTCCTGGAGCAGGTCGGCGGCAAGATCGTCCTCAAGCCGCTCGACGGCGCGGCGAGCCTGCACATCAAGGAGGTCGAGACCCCCGCGCAGGTGGCCGAGGCCATGGCGGAGCTGGCCGCCGCGGGGATCACCTCCCCGATGGCGGAGGAGTTCCTGTCCGGTCCGGTGGTAAGCGTCGACTCGTTCTCCTTCGAGGGCCGGCACCTCACGATCGGCTACTCCGAGTACCGGATGAACGACCGGTTCGTGGAGTGGGAGGTCAGCACTCCGAGCCGGGTCGCCGTTCCGTACCTCGCCGAACTGCGGGAGCTCACCGCCAAGCTGCTGGACGCCGTCGGTGTCACCGAAGGGCCGTCGCACAGCGAGTTCGTCCTCACCCCGGACGGCCCCCGGGTCCTCGAATCGCACGCCCGGCTCGCCGGCAGCGGCGCCCCGGAGCTGGTCCGTCGGGCCTTCGGTCTGGACCTCAACCGGATGTTCCTCACGGTCCCGCTGGGCATCGACGAGCTTCCGCTGGAGTCTCCGGCGCCGATCGGCGGCGCGGTCGCCCTGTTCCTGACCCCGGATCCGGGACCGATCAAGTCGATCACCGTTCACGAGGACATCCCGGCGAAGGTGCTGCGGATCCCGCCGGGCGAGCAGGCCCCGGTGTTCATGCCGTACCTGTTCGAGTTGGGCGCCGAGGACACCGCCGTCGTCATCACCAAGAACCCGGGGGACGAGGTCGCGCCGCTGTTGACGGTCGCTGACTGCAGCAACGGCTACATCCTGGCCTCGGGCACCGACGCGCTCGACGCGATCGCCAAGGCCGAGGCCATCAACGCACAGATAGAATTCGCCATCGGTTGATGCAGCCACGCGGCTGCGATCGGGCGAACTGCCGTTCTCCGGGACGGGATGCGCCTGCCATAACAGTGGGAACGGGAGACGAAACGCCATGAAGCGCACCGCGGTCGTGACGGGCGCCAGCAGCGGAATCGGAGCGGCGACGGCGCGCCGGCTGGCCAAGGACGGGTTCTTCGTCGTGGTGGCCGCCCGCCGAATCGACCGGCTCCAGGCTCTGGCGGCGGAGATCGGTGGTCAGGCGGTCGCGCTCGACGTCACCGACCAGGCGTCCGCCCAGGCTCTGGCCGCCGGGCTGGAACGCTGCGACGTCCTGGTCAACAACGCGGGTGGAGCGGTCGGCGCTGACCCGTTGGCCAGCGCGTCCCCGGCGGATCTGATGCAGAGCTTCGAGGTCAACGTGCTGGGCATGCTGCACGTGACCCAGGCGCTGCTGCCGCTGCTGCGGTCCTCCGACGCGCCGACCATCGTGACGGTGACCTCGACGGCGGCCCACGTGAACTACGAGTTCGGCGGCACCTACACGGCCGCCAAGCACGCGGAACACGCGCTTGTCGAAACGCTCCGGCTGGAGTTGTGCGGCGAACCGATCCGGGTCGTGGAGATCGCGCCGGGGATGGTCCGTACGGACGAGTTCGCGGTGAACCGGTTCAAGGGTGACGCGGACAAGGCCGCCGCCGTCTACGCGGGAGTGGACCGGCCGCTGGTCGCCGAGGACATCGCCGAGTGCATCGCGCTGACGGTGGGACTGCCCAGTCACGTCAACGTGGACCGTCTCGTCGTGCGTCCGGTCGCCCAGGCTGCCCAGCACAAGGTGCACCGTCAGCCGCTCTTCGGCGGCTGACGATCGGCTGCGGGCTGAGCCGCCGTGCCAGCGGCTCAGCCCACGTCCTCGGCTCTGAGCTTTCCCTTCGCGACCAGGTTTCGGGCGAGGAGAATCCGGCCCAGGATGATCGCCTGTACGTTGCCGAGCACGACCAGGACGGCGGCGAGCAGGTTGCCGCCGTCGATCAGGATCCAGGCGGGCAGAGCGGCGAAGACGACCACGGGCACCGCGTACACCCAGAGCGGATAGCGCAGGTGGTGGCTGAGTGAGCTGTCGAAGAGCTTGGGCACCGGATCATTAGATCTCACCTGGGACGGATTCCCTCCCCCAGCTACCGGCTGTGCCCGCTGCCGCTGGTGGATCACCACCATTTGGGGTTGTCGAGGACGTGGGCGCCGCACGCCGGCCAGTGTAGAACCGGTGTTCCCGTACGGCGCCCGCTCCGAGCGGCTCAGCAGTTGGTGTAGCCCTTGCCCTTCTTGCTCCACGAGCACTTGTCGATCTGCTTGCCACTGGCGTTACGCAGGTACGCGGTGTCGCCGGTGTTGTTCCAGATGTAGTTGCCCGAGCCCCAGTAGCGGGTGCTGGCGGTGTTCTTGCCCTTGCCGGTACGGATGATGACGCTCTTGCCCTTGCCGAGCTTGAAGTTGCCGCTGAACTTGTAGACGTGGTTGGCCTTGTCGCGCAGCGTCCAGTTCTTCAGGTTGATGGTGCTGGACCGCCGGTTGGTCAGCTTCACGTACTCGGCGTTGAGGCTGGAGTTCGAGCGGTTGTCCGTGCCCGGCGAGTCGTAGTACACCTTCGTGATCTCGATGGCCGGAGTGGCGGCGTGCGCCGGAGCGGCGGCGGCCAGCGAGCCACCGACCGTCATGGCAACCGCGGTGATGAGTCCGAGAAGCCTTCTCGTCATGCGTCTTTCCCCCACTGAGAGCGCCGAATTCGGCGCGGTCGTGTCACGCCGACGCGCGTGACGGCAGCGAGGGTAGCGACGGGAACCGGCAACGTGAATACCCGCACACGCCGTGCCGTCGAATACGATCCGCGCGGGTTGATCGGACATCCGGCCGGGTCGAATTGATCAGCCGTTCTGGATGATCAGGATCGACCCCGGTCCAGATGCACATCGACCGAAGGGTGCTTCGTCGGCCGCTGTGGACGGCGCCTCGACGGCTCTGCGGATCGGCGCGGCCCAGGAAGGGCCCCCGTTGGCCAGCCCCACCCGTACAGGAAGCTCAGTAGCCGCAGGTCATGCCGGCGGTGTGGCTGACCTGAACGGTGTGCGTGACACAGCCGCGGTCGCTCACCTGATGCAGCAGCAGGGCGGTCGGTTCGGTGACCCAGCCGATCTGCTCGTCGTCGCTCATGGTCAAGGTGGCCTGCCGCCAGGTGCTCGGCGCGACGGTCAGCACCGTGCCGGCGAACATGGTGGTCACCGGCCGGTGCAGGTGCCCGGCGGCGACGCGTACCACCTGGGGGTGTCGCAGCAGCACCTCGGCGAGGGCGTCACCGTCGGCGAGGCGGATCTCGTCGGCGGCCGGGATGCCGACCTCGACCGGCGGGTGGTGCAGGCAGACGACGGCCGGCACGTCGGGTCGCGCGGTGAGCACCCCGTCGAGCCAACCGAGCTGCTCGGCACCGAGACGACCGCCGTTCGAGCCCGGCACCAACGAGTCGAGCACCACCAGGGTCAGGTCGGGCTGCTCCACCTGGTAGTACGCCGAGAAGCTGCCCCCCAGCCAGGGCGTACCGCCGAAGGCATCCAGCAGCGACTCCCGATCGTCGTGGTTGCCGGTGGTCAGATACAGCGGCAGCGGGAACCGACCGATCACCTCGCGCAGCGCGGCGTACTCGTCGGGCCGGCCATGGTCGGCCAGGTCACCGGTGATCACCACGCAGTCGGGCCGGGGATTGAGCGCCAGCACCCGCCCGAGCGCGTGATGCAGCCCGGCCGCCGGCTCGGCGCCGAGCACGCCGGCGGTGAGGTGCGGATCGCTGAGGTGGGCGATGAGCATGGAGCCTCCACTCGACCAGGACCCTCACGCTATCGCTGCGCCGGCCCCCGCGTGGGCCCACAGGCTGCATCCACAGCCTGTGGATAGCACGTGTGTACGAACGAAATCCGCTCCCGCCACCATGAGTACGCTTGATCAGCGTCCCGGAACTGGCCGGGACCCGAGCCGACCTGGGACGACGCACAAGTGGATCACCAGCAAGTCATCCGCGACGTCACGGTCCGCCTACCCATGGCGTCGACCGTCGCCGAGGTCTGCCAGGCGACCGTGGACGCTCTGGCCCGCTACACCCCCGCGACGATCGCCGTCCTGCTGCACGTCAACGGTCGGCTCCGCTGCGTCGCCGCCACCGGCTCCTGGCAGGTCTTCGCCACCGTCTCCCCCGACGCCGGCATCGTCGGGCGGGTCTTCACAGGTGGCCAGCCGGCCGTCGTCCCGGACATCAGCACCGACCCCGACCACATCCCGGTACGCCCCGACGTCACCGCCGAGGTGTGCGTGCCCATCTGCGACCCGGCGGGGCGCCTCATCGGCGTACTCGACGTGCAGTGGACCGGCCCGGCCGAGCTCGCCGCGTGGCGGGCGACCGCCGAGCGGGTCGCCGGCCGGCTGGGCGCCCGGATCATGGCGCTCGGTGGACCTGCGGAGAGCCGCAGCGAGAAGCTGCTCCGCCACGCCGCCGCGATGACCGCCGCCACCACCGAGTGGGACCTGCTGGCCACCGCGACCCGGGCCGCCCGAGACGTGTCCGCCCTCGACACGGCGATGCTAGTGCTGTCGGGCCGCAGCGGTCCGCAACTCAGCGAGCCGACAGCCACCCCCGGCGAGCTGGAGACCCGGATCCGCGCCGAACTGGCGGAGGCCGGCCCTCAGGCGCTACGCGCCATCGTCGCCCGAGCCCATCGGTACGGCACCGGCCACACCCTCGGCGAGGCCGGCCACCCACCGACCGAGGAACACGATCCGCTGGTACGGGCCGGAGTACGCACCCTTGTGGCGGTACCCCTCGGCTCGCCCGACGGTGGTGGGGTGCTGCTGGTCGCCGGCGAGCGGTTGCTGCGCCCGGACCCTCGGACGGTCAACCTTCTGGAGTTGCTGGCCGGCCAGGCGTGGACCTGCCTGGACCGGCTGCGCACCCTCGACCGGTTACGGGAGCAGGCCAGCTCCGACCCGCTCACCGGGCTGCGGCACACCGGCCCGTTCGGGCAGCGGATCGCCACCGCCACCCCGGGGCGTACCGCCCTGCTGGCGATCGACGTGGACGGCTTCAAGACCGTCAACGACACGTACGGCCACCAGGCCGGCGACCGGGTGCTTGTCGGGCTGGCCCGAGCCCTGGAGGGTGCGCTGCGGCAGGGCGACGAGCTGTACCGCATCGGAGGCGACGAGTTCGTCGCGGTGATCGAGGTGAGCCGCCCCGAGGAGGCGGTCCGGGTGGCCGAGCGGCTGACCGAGGCCGCCCGCCGGATCGGCCGCACGATCAGCGTCGGCGTCGCTCTCCCTCGCCCCGGCGAGTCGCCCGAACTGACGCTCCGTCGCGCCGACCAAGCCCTCTACGCCGTCAAACGCCAGGGCCGCGACGGCGTCCGCCTCTCCGCCGCCTGACCGCCCCAGCCCCAGCCCCAGCCCCAGCCCCAGC
>NZ_PNOZ01000067.1:0-31252 GCF_002879555.1 Verrucosispora sp. ts21
CTGCTCTCCCCCCCTCTCCCCCCTCTCCCCCTCCCCTCTCTCGCGGCAGATCTTGGTACGAAAGCGCCCTCAGAAGGGCCGTTTCGTACCAAGATCTGCCGCGAGTGCGTGTTGCCTGAAGAGTCGCTGGGTACGTGTGGGGTGTTAGCGCGTGGGGTGGTCGGGGGGTGGGGGCCTGCCACGCATGATCAGGAGGTGAAGCCATGAGATTTCCTTCGCTGTCCCGCCGGACGGAACCGGCGACGACCCTCGACGAGGACGCCGAACGCGGTGCCACGGTCGCCACCGACACCCGGCCCACCGACCGCAACGATGAGACCTACCGCACCAGCTCAGCGGCCCCCACCGCCGAGCGCCCAACCAACCCGGCAACCGCCGAGCGCCCAGCCGACACAGCCGCCACCCGGGCAGCCAACCCGGCCGCCGCCGACCGGTCAGGAACCGCCGAGCGGGCGTCCGACCGAGCGGCCACCGGCGGCGGCGCTGGAGCTGCCCCCGTGGACAGCACCGATCGGCCGGCCACCGAGCGGGCCGCTGCCCGGGCCGCCACGGCCCGGTCCGGCGTTGACGGCTCCCGCCGAGCCCGCGCCACCACCCCCGTACCGCCCACCGGCCGCACCACCCCCACCAGCACGACCACCCGAAACGACACCGCCGC
Organism: Verrucosispora sp. ts21; assembly: GCF_002879555.1. Lineage (NCBI taxonomy): Bacteria > Bacillati > Actinomycetota > Actinomycetes > Micromonosporales > Micromonosporaceae > Micromonospora > Verrucosispora sp. ts21. The sequence goes on from NZ_PNOZ01000067.1 coordinate 659, forward strand.
TACCCCCACCAGCACGACCACCCCCACCGAAGCGACCACCCGAAACGGCGTGACCACCACCGGTGTGATCGCCGGCAGCAGCGTGACCGACCGGACCCGTACCGACGATCTGGAGCGCGCCCCGGAGCGTGACCCGGCGCTCGGTGGTGAGCGGGACGGCAGCGTCGAGCGCACCGATGGCCGGGAGGCGTCGGACGAGGCGCAGGTGGTTGCCGGTCGACGGCCGCGGCCCAGCCTGCTGGCCACCGTCGGCCTGATCGTCGGGGTCGCCGGCCTGCTGTTCGTGCTGACCGGGACGCTTGCCGGGTACGGCATCGGCATCGGTGCCCTCGGCGCGGTGTTCGCCGTGCTCGGCCTGATCGCCACTCGGCGGCGAAACGTCGCCGGCAAGCCCGACGCCCTGCTCGGGATCGCCTTCGGCCTCGGCGCGGTGGTGCTCGGCGTGCTGGCCATGACCGGGCAGTACGAGTGGCCGAACACCGACGGTGACACGGTGGCCAGGCTGCGCGAGTGGCTTGATTCACAGTTTGTGGATCGGTTCTAGTGGGCACATTTCGCCGCGCCGGTGGTTCACCGGCGCCCGGCCGGTGAGGAACCGGCCGCAGCCCGACCAGCTCTGGTGGTTCACCAGCCGGGCACACACATTTCGTCAGGGGCGGCGATTCGCCGCCCCTGATGTGTGTTCGCAGCCCGTCCAGCCACCGTTTCGCCGAAACGGCGGTCTCCCACCCACCCCGACACCCCCACTACGCCGAAACAGCGCCACCGCCAACCCCGCTGGAAGTCGATCACGTAGTTGGCGCAACGATCAGTCGTCGGCAGGTCCTCAGACGCAATGATCTGCTGCCCTCTGCAAGGGTCTGCGGTGGATTCTGCAGGTCGGGGGCGCATACCGTTGAGGCACGCGCCAGCCCGTGGGCCGCCGGTGGTCAGGGCGCGCGGAGACCCTGGGAGCAGGACAATGACGATGGACGCCACCCGCCAGCACTTTCTGATGTGCCGGCCGACGTACTTCGCCGTCGACTACGCGATCAACCCGTGGATGGACCCGACCGCCCCCGTCGACACCGATCTCGCCGTCCGGCAGTGGGAGCGGCTGCGCAAGGTGTACCGGGACCTGGGGCACACCGTCGAGGAGATCACTCCGGTGCCGGGTCTGCCGGACATGGTCTTCGCCGCCAACGGCGGCACCGTGATCGACGGTAAGGCGATGGCGGTGCAGTTCCGCGACCCGCAGCGCGCCGACGAGGCCCCCGCCTACCGTGCCTGGTTCGAGGCGGCCGGCTTCGAGATGTACGACCCGAAGCACGTCAACGAGGGCGAGGGCGACATCCTGCTGGCCGGCGACCACCTGCTCGCCGGCACCGGATTCCGTACCGCGCACGCCTCGCACGCCCAGTTGCAGGAGGTCTTCGGTTACCCGGTGATCACGATGCAGTTGGTCGACCCGCGCTTCTACCACCTGGACACCGCGTTGACCGTGCTCGACGAGCGGACCGTGGCGTACCTGCCGGAGGCGTTCTCCCCCGGCAGCCAGGCAGTACTGCGCCGGCTCTTCCCGGACGCGGTGCACGCCACCATGGCCGACGCCGAGGTCCTCGGCCTCAACGCGGTGAGTGACGGCCGGCACGTGGTCCTGCCCGAGCAGGCCACCGACCTGGCCGCGAAGCTGCGCGAGCGGGGCTACCAGACCATCGGCGTCGACCTGTCCGAGCTGCGCAAGGCCGGCGGTGGCCCGAAGTGCTGCACGTTGCGACTCCGTCAGGGAAAGGCAAGCCGATGATCGAGGACATGCTGCGGACCCCCGCCGCGGTGCAGGACGCGGAGCGTCACACCGCGCACAACTACCACCCGCTGCCGGTGGTGATCTCCTCCGCCGAGGGTGCCTGGGTCACCGACGTGGACGGTCGGCGCTACCTGGACTGCCTGGCCGGCTACTCCGCACTGAACTTCGGCCACCGTCACCCGGCGCTGATCGCCGCCGCACACGCCCAGCTCGACAAGCTGACGTTGACCAGCCGGGCGTTCATCCACGACCAGTTCGCCGACTTCTGCCGGGAGCTGGCCGCGTTGTGCGGCAAGGACCTGGTGCTGCCGATGAACACCGGGGCCGAGGCCGTGGAGACCGGCATCAAGGTGGCCCGCAAGTGGGGATACCAGGTCAAGGGCGTGCCGGCCGGTCAGGCCACAATCGTGGTCGCGGAGGGCAACTTCCACGGGCGTACGACCACCATCGTGAGCTTCTCCACCGACGACGACGCCCGCGCAGACTTCGGGCCGTACACCCCGGGTTTCAAGATCGTCCCGTACGGCGACCTGACCGCGCTGGCCGAGGCGGTGGACGAGACCACTGTCGCGGTGCTGCTGGAGCCGATCCAGGGCGAGCAGGGTGTGGTGGTGCCGCCGACCGGCTACCTGCCGGGGGTGCGTCAGCTCTGCACCGAGCGCAACGTGCTGTTCATCGCCGACGAGATCCAGTCGGGGCTGGGGCGTACCGGGGCCACGTTCGCCTGCGAGCTGGAGGGCGTCGTACCGGACATGTATCTGCTGGGCAAGGCGCTCGGCGGCGGCATCGTGCCGGTCTCCGCGGTGGCGGCCGACGCCGACGTGCTGGGCGTGCTGCGGCCTGGCCAGCACGGCTCCACCTTCGGCGGCAACCCGCTCGCCTGCGCGGTGGCCACCGAGGTGGTCCGGTTGCTGGCCACCGGCGAGTTCCAGCGCCGCTCGACCGAGTTGGGCGAGCGGCTGCACGCCGGGCTGCACGCCCTGATCGGCAAGGGCCTGGTCGCCGTACGCGGTCGGGGTCTGTGGGCCGGACTGGACATCGACCCGGCGCTGATGAGCGGCCGGGAGGCGTGCGAGCGCCTGATGGAGCGTGGCGTCCTGGCCAAGGACACCCACGGCTCGACGATCCGGCTCGCCCCGCCGCTGACGATCACCGCCGAGGAGATCGACCACGCGGTCGCGCAGCTGGCGGCGGTGCTGGCCGGCTGATCAGCCACGCGGGTGGGGTGCCAGGTCCCGGGCACCCCACCCGCGTCACGGCGTCGGGTTCAGCGAGGCAGACGCATCGCCATCGTCGGGGCCTCGGACATCACCGAGTCGGGGTTGTACGGCGCACCCGACGGCAGGTCGGTCGGGCGGCCGATCTGCACCCCCGGGTACAGCTCCACCATGTCGCCGCCGGCCAGCACCCGGGACTGTTGCGGGGCCAGCGGGATGCGGTCCGCCTCGGCCAGCGACCCGGCCGGTCGGATGCCGGAGCCGTTGGTACTCACGTCGGTGACCATCACGTCGCTGCCACGCAGCTCCAGCCGCAGGTGGCTGCGGCTGATCCAGCGGCGGGCCTCGTCGTTGAGCCACTGCCCGAGCATGATGCCGCCGCTGCCCTCCGGTGCCCGGCCGACCAGCACCGACTGCTCCTCGGTGAGCGTGAATCGACGCCGGATCAGGCCACCGACGCGTACCGCGAGGACCTCGCTGCGCGACCGGGGGCCGGCGTCGCGCAGCCGGCTGCCGTGCCGGGGGCAGGTCGGCACGCCGTTGCGCAGCGACGGTGGCGGCTGGCCGGTCGGCGCCCGGTCCACCCGGGCCAGGTCGGCGAAGGCGCCACCGCCACCACCTCCCCCGAACAGGTTGCAGCCCGACTCCGAGCACCGCCATTCGCGGGCGAGCAGCTGCGCCGCAGCCGGCGACGGCGGCCCGGCCACCGGCGTGTGACCGCCACCGACGTGGGCGATGAACACAGGTCCGCCGGCACCCGGCACCGGGGCGACCACCCGACCGGGCTGCTCGACCAGCCAGGGGAACCGTCCGCGCAGTCCGTCGAAGCGCACCCGGCTGAGCACCGGCAGGCCGAGCAGGTCGGCCACCTCAAGCATCCGGTCCCCGGGGTTGTCGAGCACCTCGACCAGGCCGTCGTCGGCCCAGCGGCGGACCACCATCCGCTCGTTGGAGGTCAGGTCGGCGTCGGAGAGCACCCCCCGGTGCACCACCGCGTAGACCGGGACGTTGTCCTCCTCCAGGCTGCGCGCCAGCGCGTCGATGACCATGCCGAGGCGCAGCGTGCTGGCCGGACGTCCGCCGTCGAGGTCCTGGTAACGGATGATCTCGGCCAGGTCGACCACCGCGCGGGCCAACTGCGGATCGGTGCAGACCCGCCCCTCGATGGCGTCCAGCACCTTGCTGATCTCGAACCTCATCGGGTGGTGCCTCCCACGATCTCGTCGATCCGCCGAGCCAGCTCGATGTCCCGCCGGGTGACGCCGCCCGCCGAGTGGGTGACGCAGCGGAAGGTCACGGTGCGCCAACGGATGTCGATGTCCGGGTGGTGATCCAACTCCTCGGCCGTGGCGGCGACCCGGCCGACCAGCCCGATGGCGTCCGGAAAACTGGCCAGCTCCACGGTACGGGTGATCCCGGCCGGGTCCTGCGACCACCCCGCCAGCCCACCCAGCTCGTCTCGTACCGCCTCAGCGGTGAGCACCTCTGCCATGGCCAGACCCTACCGTTGACCGCCAGCACGGCGTCGACCAACAACTCCGCCGGCCCTCACCCCTACACTGACCGCCGGATCAGACGATGGTCGCCGGCCGGACATGGAGACACATCATGCGCAACCGCACGCTGGCGACCGTGTGTACGGCACTCGCGCTGGTGCCCCTCTGCCTGTCCGGTTGTGCTCCCGCTGCGCCGGCACCTCCGGCTGCGACGGTCACCAGCCTGCCGCCCGACCCACGCGCGGTACTGGTCGCCGCAGCCGAGCTGACCAGACAGACCACCTCGACGATGACCATGGGCAGGACCAGTCTGTCGCTGCTCTTCACCGCCACCGCAGTGGTGGACCCCGCGGCCGGCGACTTCGCCGTCACCGCCGAGGTGACCGCCGACGGCAAGGTGACCCGATGGGCGATGACCGCCGTGAACGACAGCGCGTTCCTTCGCTTCGATGACCTGTGGGATGGCCGCTGGCTGCGGATGCCCTCAGCGGATGTCCTGACGACCATCGGCCTGGACATCATGCCGACTGGCGATCCGGGAGAGATTGGCAAGCTTGTGGGACAGATCGTCGAGGTACGACGCGAGGCGCCCGGACACTTTTCGGGCACGCTCGACCTCACCCACACCTCGTCCGTCGCGCTGACCGAGCTGCCGGAATCCACGGCCGAAACGCTCCGGTCGCTGCCCTTCAAAGCGCAGATTGATGCCGAGGGGCGACTGACCGAACTGACCCTGCGCCTGAGCGACGTCGACATGAGCCTCGGCGCCGTCACGGTCGCCTTCGGCGATTTCGGCGCCACGCCGGATATCACTCCGCCCGCCGCCGCTGAGGTGATGGACGCCCCGAAGGACCTGACCGAGCAACTCTCCCAACTCAACTGACCCTGCCGCCCGATCTTGGTACGAAAGTGCCCTTGGAGGGGCGCTTTCGTACCAAGATCGGCCACTCAGCTCATGCGGCTGACCGTGGCGCGGAGGCGGAGCAGGTCGCGGCGACGGCGTTCGTAGGTGGTGGCGAGGGCGATCAGGGCCAGTCCTGCGGTGCCCAGGTAGGCCCACCGGGGCAGCAGGTCCCAGCTGCGTACCAGCTCGTGCACGGCGAGCGCGGCCAGCGTCAACCCACCGAGCACCACCGGCGCCTGCCAGCGTCGGACCGCCCCGAGCAGTGTCACGGCGAGCGCGGCAGCGCCGAGCAGCAACCGTCGCCACGGCTGCGGGTCCGTGCCGAACAGCACGGCGGCCAGGCTGGGCAGCAGCACCGCGGCCAGACCGGGGCCGAGCGCGAGCCAACTGGTCAGCCCCGGCCGGGTACGCAACGCCACAGTGCCCGCAGCGAGCGCCACCACCGCGAACGGCACGGTGTACGCCTCCAGCACCGTCACCCCACCGGCCCCCAGCAGCAGCCAGATGGCGAGCAGGACGCTGCCGGCCGAGATCGCGGCGAAGACCCACCGCCGCGCGGTCGACTCGCCCCGGCGCAGCAGCCGCAGCCCGACCGCGACGGCCCAGAGCACGCAGACCGTGGCGGCGTGCCGGGCCGCACCGATGGTGAGCAGGAGCCCGACCAGCGCCACCGCCTGCGCGGCGGCGTCCAGCACCCGACCCGACAGCGCCGAGATGCTGGGCACGATCGCGGCCAGGGCGAGGGCGACGGCGGCCACGCCGAGCACCGCGAAGGCCGCCACCCGCAGCGGCTGCCCGGCGGCCAGCGAGGCGGTGATGGCGAGACCGGTCGCCGCCGCGACCGCGACCAGCCAACCGGCCAGCCGCACCAGGTGTCGCCGGGCCGCCACCCCGACCACGGTCGCCGCCACCACCAGCAGACCCAGCCCGGCGAGCGTCCCGGCCCGGGTGGCCTGGAGGTTGAGCAGTCCCGCCCCGATCAGCACCAGCCCCACCGGCACGCCGACCGCCACGAACGGGGCGCCCACCGGCCGCACCGCGATGACCAGCAGCAGGGCGACGCCACCGAGCAGCGCTGCTGCCGGCACCACCGGCCAGGGTGCCCGAGCGGCCACCAGCAGCACCGGCCCGGCAAGCGCCACGAACGGCAGCACCGCCGCCGCCAGACGCCACCCGCCGGCCCGACCGGTCGGCCAGGTCGCCAGTACCGCCGCCAGGGCCAGCACCGACAGGGCCACTCCCACCGGCACCGCGCCCGCCACCGACTGCACCGCCGGTGCGCCGGACCAGATGGCGGCCGGCGGCCCGTACGGGGTCACCAGCGCGGTCAGCGCCACCGGGACGGCGGCCAGCACCGCCACGGCGGCCAGCCCGACACCCGCCACCGACAATGCCACCGAGGGACGGGACCGGAACCCGGCCAGCGCGACAAGCAGCGCCGTACCGGCCGCGTAGAGGGTCAACGGTTCATCACCCGGTACGGCGACCGACCCGAGACCGGTCAGGGCCGCCGCCACGGCGAACCCGGTCGAGGCGTACGCCCGCAGGTCGGTCCAGTGTGTCCGGAGGGTGACCAGCGCGACCGCCGGCAGTACGAGGGCGGCCAGTGCCGCCCGGGACTGCCACCAGGGCGGCGCGCCGGCGCCGATCAGCGCGATCGCCGCACCGGCCGGCACCACGAGCACCGCCGCGAGCAGCGCGAACCCGGCCACCAGGCGTTGCTCGGGCCCGCCCCGGCGACCCACGGCGGCCACGGCGAGGCCGGCGACCAGCACCACCGCGCACGCCGCACCGGCCCCGGCCGGGCCGGCCAGGCCGACCAGCAGCCCGTGCCCGAGCAGCGCGGCGCCGGCCAGTGCCGAGGCCAGCACCGTCGCCCGGCCCACCGGGCGGGCCACCGACACCGCCAGCAGCGCCACGGCGACAAGCAGGTCGAGAGCGACCACGACCGGCCACGGCGTGGCCCAGGCCGCCGGCAGGGCGAGCGTCGTGGCGGCGACCCCGACAAGCGCGATCGTCGGCTGGGCCGCCCGAGGCAGCAGCCAGGCCAGCGCCGCCACGGTCAACGCCAACGCGACAGGCAACTGCCAGCCCCAGGGGTGGTCCGGCCCGGCCGTGGCCCCCCGCCACGGCGGCAACGAGCGGCCCACCGTCGTGCCCGCCAGCACCAGCGCCCACAACGTGGTCAGCGTCGCCGTGGCGCCGGCCACCAGCACGGCACCGATCCGGGGACCGGGCTGCCAACCCGCCTGAAGCAGTCGCACCGCACCGGCCAGCAGCGCCACCACCAGGGCCGCCGCCACCAGCACCACCGACCCGCGCAGTTCCCCGACCGGGCGGATCAGCGCCAGGGCGAGCACCGGCACCAGCGCGCCGGCCGTCACCGCCCGCGCAACGGCACCACCGAGCAGCAGCGCCGCACCGAACAGGGCCAGCGCCACCAGCAGCATCGGTACGCCGGCCAGCACCGCCACCCCACCGGCCCGGCCGACGAGCAGCGGCACCAACGCACAACCCGCGGCGAGCAGCAGCGCCACGGCGTACCCGGCACCGGCGGTCACCTGGCCGGCGATCCGTACCGCCGAGGTCGTCGTGGCCCCCTCGCCCGCGACGTCCCTCGGCCGCCGCAGCGCGACCAGCACCGCCAGGTCGGCCAGCGCCACCCCGACGAAGACCACCGACAGCCCGGCCGGCCCGAGCCGGGCCTCGGCGACGGCCAGCGGCAGCACCGGCTGCCCGGCCAGCAGGGCGGCGAACCACGGCAGGGTCAGTCGGCTGAGCCGGGCGTACCCGGCGGCCAGGGCGGCGCTGACGGCCGCGACCACTGCCGCGTACAGGCTGCCCGGCCAGGCGGTCACCCCGAACAGGTCCACCGACCAGGCGGCGTACCCGTCGAGCACCACCAGCAGCAGCCCGACCCCGGCGAACGTCTCGGCGGTGCCCCGCAGCCCACGCCAGCGCGCCACCAGCGGCACGGCCAGCAGCAGCAGGGTGAGCGCCAGCAGGATCAGCGCCCGGCCGGTGACTCCCACCGACGCCCAGGCCACCGCCGTGAACACCGTCGCCGCGGTGCCCAGCAGCAGTCCACCCAGGACGAACAGCAACCCCTGCACGGTACGGGTCGAGGCCTCTGCCCCACCGGGCCGCGCCGGGTCGACAGGCGTCATGCCGGGCCACCCGCCCGACCCCGCCCCACCTGACCCGACCGGCGACATCCCGCCCGGCCCGACCGGCAGCGCCCCGCCTGGCCCGGCCGGCACCGCAGTGGGCGGCACCGCCCCGGCCACGCTGGCCGGAGGGGCCGGCGTCGGGAACTCGGTGCGGATCGCGGCGGCCAATTCGGCGCGGCGTCGCTGCGCCGTCAGCAGCCGACCGGCCAGCCCTTCGTACGTCGCCCGTGCCTGTCGCGTCGCAGCGCCGAGTTCGACGATCTCACGGTCGAGTTGGATCACCTCGGCGGCGGCCGGGTACGGCGGCCGGCCGCATCCGGAGCAGCCCGAGGCGAGGTTCGCCGACGCACCACACGCCGGGCAGGGGTAGCCAGTCACGCAGTCATCCTTGACCCGCGCGTCCCGCCGCACCAGAGTCCGGGTACTCAGGGACGGGTGTGCTCGAACACCCAGGCGGCGTACTCAGGGTGACCGCAGTACACCTGACTGACCAGAATCTCCGGCACCTCGTACGGGTGGCTGGCACGTATCTGCTCCACCAGGGCGTTGACCCGGTCCGGTGCGGTCTTGAACTGCACCGACCATTCGGTGCTGGTCTCCACCCCGCCCCGCCACCAGTAGGTGCTCTGCACCTGGCCGCCCACCTGCGCGCAGGCCGCCTGCCGTCCGGCCACCGCAGCGGCAGCCAGCAGGTCCGCGACCGAACGCGCGTCGACCACCGTCGTCACCACGCTGATCTGGTCCATTTACGAACCCTACGCGGCACCGTCGCGGTTGTCGGCGATCCACGCGTCTATCCGACTCCACCAGTCGTACAACCAGTCGATTCGCTGTTGTCGCCCGGCCGGGATCTCCTCCGGCGGCACCGACCAGAAGCGCATCACCAACTGCTTGTCCATCGGCAGTTCCCGCCACACGTCGGCGACGGTGAGCATCTTGTCCAGCCCGGTGTGCGCCACGAAGATGACCCCGGCGTCCGGTGCGGCGTCCAGCGCCGCCAACAGCCCGCCGGGCTGCGGGGCGAGCACGTGTCGCATGGCCTCCGCCTTCACCGCCATCCGGTGGTGTCCCCGGTCCCGCAGCCGTTCGATGGCCCGCAGCCGACGCCTGGGGGTGAAGTTGCCACCCTCGGGAAAGATCACCAAGACGTCGTCGTCGTCCAGCCCGGTGGCCAGATGACCGACCTGCTCGCTGATCGTCCCCCGACCGTCCTGTCCGGGTGCGATGAACCGGCTCGGTAGCCGGTTGAGCAGCACGTCGATCGCCGGATCCCACTGCAGGGTGTCCTTGAGGACGATGCGCGGCTCCCGCTGGAACCAGTTCACCAGGGCGTGGATCAGGATGAACGAGTCACCCGGCCCGGCGTGCCGGCTGACGACCAGCTCGGGACGGCCCGGCAGGGCGGTGTCCGGGTCGGTGCCGACCACCTCGATGCTCAGCCGCAGCGTCCACCGTGCCTGCCAGAAGAACACCCGCAGGAACCAGCCCGCCAGCACGTAGTGGGCGCGTTGGAAGGCCGGCGAGTTCACCCGGGCGCCGAAACCGCTGGCCACCCAGAGCGCGAACAGACAGATCAGCGCCGCCGCGTCCCAGAGCAGGTAGAAGCAGCCGATCCAGAGCAGGCGCAGCGGGCGTAGCCGCCCGGGCACGAACGGCGAGACGGCCAGCGCGAGCAGGGCCCAGAACGGCACCGTGACCACCAGCAGCACGGCCAGCAGCACCGCGCCGGGTGCCAGCAACAACCGGCGCAGCCACCGGGGCGGAAGCGGCATCAGCGCTCCAGGTTCGCCAGGTAGTGCCGGGACGCCGCGTAGGCGCGGCTGATCCGCCGGCCCACCGCCGCCACGTCCCGGTACGCCCACGGGGTGTCGTCGCGCGGCTCCAGGCCGCCGGTCGGCAGCACGTGCACCTCCACCCCGTCGGGCAGGGCGGCCATCTCCCGGGCGAACCGGTGCCGGCGGGCGATCTCGAACGCGACCTGGGCGATCTCCCAGGGCCGCCGGGGCGGGGTCAGCGCCCGCTCGATCCGGCCCACCTGGAGTACGAAGATGCGGCTGGCCCCGGCCGCGACCGCCTCGCCGATCGGGATCGAGTTGACGATCCCGCCGTCGACGTAGTGCTGGTCACCGATGCGTGCCGGCGGCAGCAACCCGGGCACCGAGGCCGACGCGAGCACGGCGGGCACCACGGGCCCGCTGACGAACCAGTGTTCGGCGGCCCGCTCGATGTTCGCCGCGCAGCACCGGAACGGCACCTTCAGGTCGGCGAAGGTGGTCTCCGCGCCCAGCTCGTTCTCCAGCAGCTTGCGCAACGGTCGGGGCGAGTGCAGGTGGGTACGGGCGGCGAAGCGGCGCAGCTGCCGGGCGACCGAGTCGCCGTACACCTCACTGGCCTCCGGCGAGGCCCAGAGCCGGACCAGCCGGTCGGTGACCGCCTCGGACGGGTCGGCGGCGACCAGGGCACCGTTCACCGCACCGATCGACGTACCCAGCACCAGGTCCGGCCGAATCCGCGCCCGGAACAGCGCCCGCAACATGCCCACCTCGACCGCGCCCAGCACTCCCCCGCCGCCGAGCACGAACGCCACCGGTCCCCGCGCCATGCCGTTCATCCTGGCACGCCCGCACCGCACCCCGTTCACCCTGGTACGTCAGCTGGTGCCGGTCCAAGACCGTTGACAGCGCAGCAACATTCGCGCAACCTGATACCGCTCCCCGCTACGAGGCAGGTGCAAAACGTGAAGCCAGCACTGCAGCCCGGTCGGTTGCTGGCCACCCGATACCGGCTGATCGACCAGATCGGCGCCGGTGGCATGTCGGTCATCTGGCGGGCCCACGACGAGGTTCTCGACCGGGTGGTGGCGCTGAAGGTGCTCGCCCCGTCGCTTGCCGCCGACGCCCGGTTCCGCGACATGGTCCGGGAGGAGGCGCGAGCCGCCGCGCAGCTCGTCCATCCACATGTGACCTCGGTCCACGACTACGGCGAGACCGTGTCGCCGGACGGCACCATCACCTCGTTCGTGGTGATGGAGCTGCTCTCCGGTGAGGAGTTGGAGTTCCGACTCACCGAGGGTCCGCTGCCCTGGCCGGAGGCGGTCGAGGTCGCCGCGCAGGTCGCCGACGCGCTCGCCGCCGCGCACCGGCTCGGCATCGTGCACCGGGACGTCACCACGGCCAACGTGATGATGACCCAGGTCGGGGCGAAGGTCCTCGACTTCGGCATCGCGACCCGCATCGGCGCCCCCGACGAGGACGAGGACGGCGCCACCTTCGGCACCCCGGCCTACGTCGCCCCGGAGCGGCTCGACGGGGCACCGGCGCAACCTGCCACCGACGTCTACTCGCTAGGTGTGCTGCTGCACGAGACGTTGACCGGCCGGGTGCCGTACCCGGCGGAGACCTGGGAGGAACTGAGCGCGGCGCTGGCCGACCGACCGCCACCCACGCTCACCGAGGTGCCCGGGCTACCGCCGGTGGTGGCCCAGATCTGTCTGCGCTGCCTGTCCCGCGACCCGGCCGACCGGCCCACGGCTCGCCAGGTCGCCACCGTGCTGCGCGAGCAGATGCTGCCCGCCGATCCGCAGGCGATCACGATGCTCGCCCCGACTGTCACACTGCCCGCGGTCACGCCACCGCCGACCGGCGGCTCCGCCCAGGCGGCAGCCGGGTTCGCCCAGCCGGCTGCCGGATCCGCCCACGGGGCTGCCGGGTCCGGTCAGGCGGCCGGCCACGCGTCGGCCGCGGCCACCGGGGCGCCGGTCGTCGGCGTACCAGCGGGCGGCTCCACCACGCACGACGGCCCGGCCACGCACGACGGCCCGGCCACTCGCGGTGGCGACGAGCCGAGCGACGGTCGGTCGTGGCTGCGTCCGGTCCTGGCGGTCCTGGTACTGCTCGTCGGGGCGGCGCTTGTGGTGCCGGCGTTGTGGCCGAAGGACAGCGATCCACCCGCCGCGCTGCCGACCACCGAGCCGACCGAGTCCCCCGAGCCGACCACCACGCCCACCGAGAGCGCCGAGCCGCAGCCGTCACCGTCACCGCCGGCGAGTTCCGCCGCACCACCGCCGCCGACGGTGGCACCGCCCACGCCGAGCAGCGGGGACACGCTTGTCGAGGCGGCGAGCCGGCTCGAAGACCTGATCGGGGCCGGGCTCGCCGACGGCGGCATCCGCGAGGACGTCGGCCTCGACCTGCGCAACGAGGTACGCAATCTGACCCGTGCGGTCAGCCTCGGCGAGAGTGAACTCGGCCCCGGGGTGGCCCGGCTGCGCGAGAAGGTGGCCACCCGGCTCCGGGAGGAAGGGCTGAGTCCGGCGTACGCCCGGCAGTTGGACGCGGCGATCACCGCGCTGAGTGCGGCGCGGGTCTGACCGGGCTGTTCAGCCCGGGGTGACCCGCGCTGGTTCCCGCATCGCCGACCGCGGTGTCGCCGCCACCAGGAAGCGGCGGTACACCTCCTCGTAGCCGGCCGCCATCCGCTCGATGGAGAAGGTCCGCGCGACGTGCGCCACGCAGTCCGCCGGATCGAGGTGCGGTGCTTCGCCAAGTGCCGCCGGCAGCTCCTCGGGTCGTTCGCAGATCAGCCCGGTCACGCCCGGCTGGACCAGTTCCGGCACCGCGCCCCGGTTCAACGCCACCACCGGCGTACCGGTGGCCATCGCCTCCAGCATCACGATGCCGAACGGCTCCTCCCACTGGATCGGCATGATGAGACACCGGGCCTCCACCAGCAGCCGCAGTACGGCGTCCCGGTCCGCGTCGAGCACGACGGTGACGTCCGGTCCGAGCATCGGCACGATGACCTCGTGGTAGTAGCGCCGCTCGGCGGGCTCGTTGCACTTGCCGGCCAGCACCAGCGGCAGCCCCGCCGCCCGGCACGCCTCGATGGCCAGTTCCGGCCCCTTGTCCGGGCTGAACCGGGCCAGCCACAGCACCGACCCGTGACTGGGTCGCTGCTTGCGCGGGAAGTCGCCGACATCCATCGCGTTGTGCACCGTACCGACCCAGGGCAGGCGCGGGTTCAGCCGACGTTGGGCATGCGAGATGGCCACCAGACCGACGCCCCGGTCGGTGTCACTGAGCACGGTGCCGTACTCCCCCACCGGGTTGCCGTGCACGGTCGCCAGCGTGGGTACGTCGCGCCGCCCCGCGACCAGGGGACCGATCGTGCTGTGGTCGTGGACCAGGTCGAAGTCGGCCGCGCTGAGCAGATGGTTCACCCGGGCCAGATGGGCCAGTTCGGGCAGCGACTCGCCGAGCCGGTCGTACTGCAACTCGTCCAGGGTGGCCAGGAAGTCCCCAGTGGTGCCGTGTTCGTCGCCGGCACCCATCAACGTCACCTCGTGTCCCCGGTCGACAAGCGCGTCCACCAGGCCGGCCACCACCTGTTCCAACCCGCCGTAGCCGGGTGGCGGCACCGACAGCCAGGGCGGCACCACCATTGCTATCCGCAGCTGGTGCTCGCCCGCACCGTGGTTGTGAGCCACGAGTCCTCCCCCGTCGGTCTGTGGCGTCGGCCCGGTCCGCCGTATTCCGCGGGCCGGGGGGTCGAAGCGGTTTCCCGCCCCCGGGTGGCGGCAAACCGGCTACGACAGGTGCTCAGCCGCCCACCAGCAGCTCGTTGCGTACCGCGCAGACGCCCTCGGCCGACCAGGCCACCCGGTCCGCCTGGTCCCGTTCCCACCAGGAACGCACCACCCCGCTCAGGGTCACCGTGTCGCCATGCACCTCGACAGTCACCCGTTCGGTGCCGATCCCGCGCAGCAGTGCCCGCTGCACGTCGCGGCGGGTCCGGTCGGCGTCCGGGCGGGCGGGAGGCCGGACCTCGACCAGGTTGGTCACCCCGCGTACGCCCCGGATGCGACGTAGCTCCCGCTCGGCGGTACGCCGCTGCCAGCCGAACTCCACCTCGCCGCGCAGCATGATCCAGCCGTTGGCGACGGTGAGGTCCAGCCGCTGTGCCGGCACGAAGCTGTTCCACTCCAGCGCCCGGCCGGCCGCGATGGCCAGCGCGCCGTCGGTGACGGGGACCGGTCCGACCGGGATCACCTCGATGTCGTCGGCGACCGCCCGTACGCCCCGTACGCGCTGCGCGCCGCGTACCGCTGCCCACCTGCGCGCGGCCCCGTCCACCTGGCCGGTCAGGGTCACCACGCCGTCGTGCACGGTGACGCCGATGTCGGTCGAGAGGACCCGCGGGTCCCAGCTGAGTTCGTCGAGGACGTCCCGCTGGATCTGGTCGTCGGTCCGCACGGCGGACGCGGTGGCGGTCATGTCACCCCCATGGCTCTGCGGTCTTCTCCGCCGAGGCTGCCCGCACCCCGGGTGAGCCGGGTTCACCCGGTTCGGGTGAAGGCAGAGATTCGGGTGAGGGCAGAAGAAAGGGCGGCGGGTGCCGCGACCAACCCCCTTGGCCGCGCCACCCGCCGCCCGGTAGGGAGGCAGGTCTGTGACTTATGACGCTTCGGCGAGCGTCACGGTTGCCGTCGACTCGGCACCATTCCGTTGGAAGGTCACCTCGACCTGATCACCGACCTTGCCGGCCTGTACGGCACCGACGAGGTCGTTCGAGTCATTGATCACCTTGTCGCCGAAGCGGGTGATCACGTCACCGCGTTCCAGCCCGGCCCGCTCGGCCGCGCTGCCCGGCGTGACAGCGTTGATCAGCGCCCCGCCTTCGCTGGTGCCGGTCACGCTCACCCCGAGCGACGGGTGACTGATCTTCTCACGTCGCTGAAGCTTGTCTGCAATGTCCTTCGCCTTGTTGCTCGGGATGGCGAAACCGACGCCGATGTTGCCGGTGTTGCCCTGCCCGGCGGTGGCGATCGCGGTGTTGATGCCGATCACCTCGCCGCGGGTGTTGACCAGGGCACCGCCCGAGTTGCCGGGGTTGATCGGCGCGTCGGTCTGGAGCAGCCCGGAGATCGAGCTGACCGCCTGACCGGGCAACCGGTCACCGTTGCCGGCCTGGATGGTGCGGTCCCGGGCGCTGAGGATGCCGGCGGTCACCGAACCCTGGAGGCCGAGCGGGCTGCCCAGGGCGAGCACCTGGTCGCCGACCTGCATCGCGTCGCTGTCGCCGAAGGTGGCGGCCTTGAGGTCGCTCACCCCGTTGGCCTTCAACACCGCGAGGTCGGTACGCGGGTCGGTGCCGATGACGTCGGCCTGGGCGTTGGTGCCGTTGGCGAAGATCACCCGTACGGTGTCACCGCCCCCGGCGATCACGTGGTTGTTGGTCAGCACGTACCCGTCGGCGGTGAGCACCACGCCGGAGCCCTCGCCGCTGCCGGTGGTGATCGACACGACGCTGTCCTGCACCGACGCGGCGATGCGCGGCAGATCAGCGCCGTCGATCACGGGAGCGGCGGAGAAGCTGCGGGTGATCGTGCCGCCGTCGCTCAGCGCCAGGGCGAGCGTTCCGCCGGCGATACCGCTGCCGAGCATCAGCGCGAACACCGCGACGCCGGCGCCGACGAACTTGGCGATCCGGCCCGGCCGAGGCCCGGCGACGGACTGCTGCGGTGCCGCCCACGGCGGCAGCTGACCGGGGTATCCAGCCGACTGCGTACCCGGCTGTCCGGGGTATCCAGCCGACTGCGTACCCGGCTGTCCGGGGTATCCGGGGTGCCCACCCGGCGCGGTCTGCTGCGACGGGCCGGCCCAGCCGGACTGGCCCGGGTACCAGGGCGAAGCCGGATAAGGCGACCCGGGCTGGTACGGCTGCGAGCCGGCCGGACCCCAGGGATGCTGGCCGCCGACCGGCTGTCCCTGCGGCGCGGGCTGACCGGCAGCCTGCGGCGCGGGCTGACCGGGAGCCTGTGCGGGCTGACCGGGAGCCTGTGCGGGCTGACCGGGGGCCGGGCTGGACGGCTCGGACTGCGGCGGCGGGGGCGAGCCGGCGACGGGCAGGCCCACCATGGTCGGCTCGGCGTCCTGACCGCCGGCGGGAGACGTCTCGACGGCCCGCACCGGGATGGTCGGCGACTCGGCGTTGGAAT
Organism: Verrucosispora sp. ts21; assembly: GCF_002879555.1. Taxonomy (NCBI): domain Bacteria; kingdom Bacillati; phylum Actinomycetota; class Actinomycetes; order Micromonosporales; family Micromonosporaceae; genus Micromonospora; species Verrucosispora sp. ts21. The sequence goes on from NZ_PNOZ01000067.1 coordinate 17,228, forward strand.
CGGCACTGCTGCCGGCCACGGGAATGGTCGGGGAGTCGGACCGCGCGTATTCGGCGCGGGGCAGCTCGGGGTGCGACGGCTCGGCGTCGGTGGGGGCCGGCCGGCGCGGGTCGGACTCGTACTCGGTCATGTCCCCACCTTCTCCCATCGCTCTGCGTTCCGCCTTAGCCTGGCCTGAGCGTTCGCTGAAAGTCACTCGGGCTCGCCGTCGATGTCCGGGGCGAGCGGCAGTCGGACCCGGAAGGTAGCACCTCCGCCCGGAGTGTCGGTCACCTCCACGGTGCCCTGGTGCACTGTCACCAGCGCGGCGACGATGGCCAGACCGAGCCCGGTGCCGGTGGTTCCGCCCATCCGCCTGGTCCGCGAGGCGTCCGCCCGGTAGAAGCGCTCGAAGACCCGCTCCGCCTGGTCCGGGGTGAGTCCCGGGCCGGTGTCGGCGACTTCGATCACCGCCAGGTTGCCCGGTTCGGAACGCAGTCGCAGCGTCACGGACGCCTCCGGCGGGGTGTGCCGCAGCGCGTTTGTCATCAGGTTGCCGATCACCTGCCGCAGCCGTGCGTCGTCGCCGCGGACCACCAACGGCCCCGAGCCGGGCGCAATGTCCAGCTCGATCCGCCGATCCGGCGCCATCGCCCGGGCCGCCGCCACCGAGTCGGCGGCCAGCACGGGCAGCTCGACCGGGGCGAGGGAGAGCGGACGCTCGCGGTCCAGCCGGGCCAGCAACAGCAGGTCTTCGACAAGCAGGCCCATCCGGGCGGCCTCGTCCTCGATGCGGCGCAGCAGATCAGCGGTCTGCTCGGGGGCGCGCGCGGCACCCTGCCGGTACAGCTCGGCGAAGCCGCGGATGGTGGTCAGTGGCGTACGCAACTCGTGTGAGGCGTCCGCGACGAACTGCCGCATCCGTTCCTCGGATCGGCGGGCCCGGGCCTCGGAGGCGCGAGCCGCCTCGGCGGCGTCCCGGGCCGCGACCTCGGCCGAGCGGGCGGCGCGTTCTGAGGCGGCACGGGCGGTGAAGGCCATCTCGATCTGGCTGAGCATCGCGTTCAACGCCCTGGAGAGCCGGCCCAGCTCGGAGGTGGGGCAGGGCTGCCCGTGCTCCGGGTCGGGCACCCGGCGGCTGAGGTCACCACCGGCGATGGCGGCGGCGGTGCGTTCGATCTCCACCAGCGGCTTGAGGCTGGTCCGGACGATCGCCGCGCCGATCGAGGCGAGCAGCACCAGCACCGCCCCACCGACCAGTACGTCTATCCAGACCAGCCGGGTGACCGCCCGATCGACGTCGATGAGGTGCTGGGCGATGGCGACCCGTTGCCCGTTGGCCAGTTGGGTGTAGTGGACCCGCCAGCGCACCTCGCTGCCCTGGGCCCGGGCGGTACGGGGCTCACCGGCCAGGTGGTCGAATCCCGCCGCGTCGTCGGGAAAACGGGGCAGGTCGGCGCTGCTGAAACGCCGATCGTCGAAGTAGACCCAGTCGGTCACGCCGGTGCGCGGGTCGGTCGCCGCGAGCAGATAGTCGGTGGGGATCTGGGCGCTGGGCCGTTCCAGGGCCGCCACCTGCTCGATGTTGCGGGCAGCGGTCGCCAGCTCCGAATCCACCTCGCCGACCAGGTAGCTGCGCAGGAAGAAGGTGGTCAACGAACTGATCACCAGCAGCGCGGCGGCGACCAGAGCGAGGACGGCTGCGACCAGTTTGACCCGCAGCGGTACCGCGCGCAGCCGACTCTTGCCCTGCTGGAGCGCGTTCACGCCGCCGGCTTGCGCAGCACGTAGCCGACCCCACGCAGCGTGTGGATCAGCCGGGGCTCGACGTTGTCGACCTTGCGCCGCAGGTACGAGATGTACGACTCGACGATGTTGTCGTCACCCCGGAAGTCGTAGTTCCACACGTGGTCGAGGATCTGCGCCTTGGACAGCACCCGGTTGGCGTTGAGCATCAGGTAGCGCAGCAGCTTGAACTCGGTCGGCGAGAGCTGGACCCGCTGGCCGGCGCGGTAGACCTCGTGGGTCTCCTCGTCCAGTTCGAGGTCGGCGAAGGTGAGCCGGGCCGGCGCCTGCTCACCGGTGCTGGTGCGGCGCAGCACCGCCCGGATCCGGGCGGTCAACTCCTCCAGGCTGAACGGCTTGGTGACGTAGTCGTCGCCGCCCAGGGTCAGGCCACGGATCTTGTCGTCGGTGGCGTCCCGGGCGGTGAGGAAGACCACCGGCGTACGGGTGCCGCCCTCGCGCATCATCCGGATCACTTCGAACCCGTCGAGATCGGGCAGCATCACGTCGAGCACCACCAGGTCGGGCCGGTGGTCACGGGCCGCGCTGAGCGCCGCGCTGCCGCTGGTGGCGGTGGCCACGTCGAAACCCGCGAAGCGCAGGCTCGCGGAGAGCAGTTCGAGGATGTTGGGGTCGTCCTCGACGACGAGCAGTCGCGCCTCGGTCTGGGTAGCCGCCATGTCGCCCATCATCCGCGTCATCGCTGCGCCCACGCTGGGCGGTACCTGAAAAAAGCCTGTGCACCGTTCAGGCTGCCAGGGACAGCCCTCGCGATCGGCCAATGGCCCACCTCCGCCACCCCGGCGAGGGTCGTGCGAGGCTGCCGGGATGGCCGACCACCGGCCGGTACGGCGGGAGGAATCCGATGATCATCGAGGCGCGGTTCAACGGGCCGCCTGGCACGGGCAACGGCGGCTGGAGTGCGGGCGTCTTCGCCACGGCGTACGGCGGGCAGCGCCCGGTCGAGGTGACGTTGCGCCGACCGCCACCGCTGGACACCCCGCTGACGTTGACCGACGACCAGGTGCACGACCCGGCCGGGGAGGTGATCGCCCAGCTCCGTCCGGCGGAGGATCTCGACGACGTGGTGCCGCCGGTCGATCCGGCGACCGCACGGGCCGCCTCGGCGGCGTACCCCGGCCTGACGGACCACCCGTTTCCCGGCTGCTACGTCTGCGGGCCGCAGCGCCTCGACGGGCTCCGGATCTTCCCCGGACGGTTGCCCGACGGCCGGACCGCGGCACCGTTCCAGGTGCCCGCGCAGGTGAGCGTCGCCACGGTCTGGGCCGCGCTGGACTGCCCCGGCGGCTGGGCGGTGATCGAGGCCGGTCGACCGTACGTGTTGGGTCGGATCGCGGCCCACGTCGAGGCGCTGCCCCGGCCCGGCGACGAGTGTGTGGTGACCGGCGCGGTGGTGGAAGCCGTGGGGCGTAAGGCGTTGGTGCGCACCAGCCTGTACGGACCGGACGGCGCCCGGCTCGGCCACGCCCGCGCCACCTGGATCGGCCGCCAGTAAGGACGGTCGATCCCGTCGTCCCTGGGGAGGAGGCGACTCCTGCCTGGGGCGGATGGCGATCTCCGGAGTGCGCCCGATTGATTTGGTTGACCGCTACCGTCACGCTGTGCAACGGCGCATCTCGGCGCCACGGGAGGAGAATGATGTCCGACGGGCAGTCACGCCCCACCAATGACGCGCAGATCGTGGTTTCCGGCCTGACCAAGCAGTACCGCAATGTGCTGGCGGTCAACAACCTGTCGTTCACGGTCGCGCCGGGCCGGGTCACCGGCTTCCTCGGGCCGAACGGCGCGGGTAAGACCACTACGTTGCGCATGCTGCTGAACCTGGTCACCCCGACCGCCGGTACCGCGACGATCGGCGGACGCCGGTACCCGGAGTTGACCGAGCCGCTGCGGCACGTCGGTGCGGTGCTGGAGGCGTCCAGCGCGCACAAGGGCCGTACCGGGATCAACCACCTGCGGGTGATCTGCGCCGCGGCCGGGCTGCCCCGGCAGCGGGCCGACGAGGCGCTCGCGCTGGTCGGCCTGACCCCGGCGGCGAAGCGCAAGTTCAAGGGCTACTCACTCGGCATGAAGCAGCGTCTCGGCATCGCCGCGGCGATGCTCGGTGACCCGCGGGTGCTGATCCTCGACGAGCCGGCCAACGGGCTGGACCCGGAGGGCATCCGGTGGATGCGCGGGTTCCTCAAGGCGCTGGCCGCCGAGGGTCGTACGGTGCTGGTCTCCAGCCACCTGCTGTCGGAGATGCAGTTGCTCGCCGACGACGTGGTGATCATCGCGGCGGGTCAGCTGGTCCGGCAGGGTCCGGTCGAGCAGGTCATCGGTTCGATGGCGCAGAGCGTCCGGGTCCGGGTGCGCACCCCGCAGGCGGAGGAGCTGACCAGGGCACTGGCCGAGGGGCCGGCCACGGTGGAGACCGACGAGCACGGCGCGCTGATGATCGGCGGGGTGGACGCCCCGACGGTGGGCCGGGTGGCGTTGACCGCCGGTGTCGAGCTGCACGAGCTGACCACCGAACGACCCGACCTGGAACGCGTGTTCCTGGAGCTGACGGCTGGAAAGGCGGGCATTCGATGAGCAACCTGGTCCGCTCCGAACTGCTCAAGATCCGCACGACCAGCACCTGGTGGTGGCTGGCCATCGGGGCGCTCCTGTCGATCGCGATGGCCTTCCCGCTCAACGCCTGGCTGTTCAACACCACGGTCGACGGCGGCGGCGAGGAGCTGGGGGTCGTCGGCGACGCCGCGTCCGCCCCGGCCCAGGCGGCCAACCTCTACACCTCCGGCCAGTACCTGGGCCTGTTGTTCGTGATGCTGATCGGCATCCTGATGGTCACCAACGAGTTCTTCCACCAGACCGCGACCACGACCTTCCTGGCCACCCCGCGGCGCTCCGCGGTGATCGTCAGCAAGCTGATCGCGGCGAGCCTGCTCGGTTTCGCGTTCTGGCTGGTCACCACGGTGATCGACCTCGGTGCCGGGGCCGCCTTCCTGGCCCTCAACGACCACGGCACCCTGCTCGGCGAGTGGGAGGTCCAACGGGCGCTGCTGCTCAACCTGATGGCGTACGCCATCTGGACCGTGCTCGGCGTCGGCATCGGCACCCTGATCACCAACCAGTTGGGCGCGGTGATCACCGCCTCGGTGCTCTACCTGATCGGCACCCAGGTCATCGGCGTGCTCTTCCTGCTGCTGTCGAGCTGGTTGGACAGCATGGCCGTGCTCAAGTGGCAGGTGATCTGGCCGGCTGCCGCCTCCCAGATCATGATCACGCCGGGCGAGAGCGAGATGTACCCGCCCTGGTGGGTGGGCGCGCTGGTGCTTGTCGGATACGCGCTGGCCAGCGGAATCGTCGGCCTGCTGCTCACCCGGCGGCGCGACATCTCCTGACGGGTCGCGGGTGTGACCCACCCGCCTCAGCGGTCCCACGATGGGCCTGGTGCACCGGCGAACGGCCGGAGAACCGGGCCCATCAGGCCGTTACCGTCAGCAACTGGACACGCGGCGCCAACTGAACTTCTAGCATCTTCTGTGAATCGGGCCACCCGGCGGAGGCGGAAATGCCTTGGCGATCGGCACGGCGTAGCCTGGGGACCGTCCTCTGCGCCCGTCCCGGCGCCGGCGGACGACCGCGTGACACACAAACCCGCGTGAAAGAGGCGATTACCGGCCGTGTCGACCCAGCAGACTTCGCAGGAGAACCCACTGGCGGGTTTCGGCCCGAACGAGTGGGTCGTCGAGGAGATGTATCAGCGCTACCTCGCCGACCCCAGCAGCGTCGACCCGGCCTGGCACGACTTCTTCGCCGACTACCGGCCCGGGCCGGGTGCAGCCCAGGGCGACGGTGAGGGCGCCGGCCGGTCGACGAGCGCCGCCGAGCCTGCCCGCAAGGAATCGGCCCCGGCCAAGGCCGCGACCACCACCAGGACCGAGCCGGCCAAGAGCGAGTCGGCCGCCAGGACCGAGCCCGCCAAGACCGAGCCGGCCGCCAAGACCGAGTCACGCACCGCGCCGACGAAGGCTGCGCCGGCCAAGGCCCAGCCCCGGACCGAGCCGGCGAAGGCACCGGCCAAGGCCGCCCCGGCGAAGACCGCGCCGACCGCCACCGGCCCGCAGACCACCCCGTTGCGCGGCGTGGCCGCCAAGATCGTCCAGAACATGGACGCCTCGCTGGCCGTGCCGACCGCGACCAGCGTGCGCGCCGTCCCGGCGAAGCTGCTGGTCGACAACCGGATCGTGATCAACAACCACCTGGCCCGGGGCCGCGGTGGCAAGGTCAGCTTCACCCACCTGGTCGGGTACGCGCTGGTCCGGGCGCTGGTCGCGCACCCGGAAATGAACAACTCCTACGCCCAGGTCGACGGCAAGCCGACCATGGTCAGCCCGGAGCACGTCAACCTGGGCATCGCCATCGACCTGGCCAAGCCGGACGGCAGCCGCAACCTGGTGGTCCCCTCCATCAAGGGCTGCGAGCAGATGGACTTCCGGCAGTTCTGGCAGGCGTACGAGGACGTCGTCCGGCGCGCCCGCCGCAACGAGCTGACCATGGACGACTACTCCGGCACCACGATCTCGCTGACCAACCCGGGCGGCATCGGCACCGTGCACTCGATGCCGCGCCTGATGCAGGGCCAGAGCGCGATCATCGGGGTCGGCGCGATGGAGTACCCGGCGCCGTACCAGGGCATGAGCGAGGCCACCCTGGCCGAGCTGGCGGTCAGCAAGGTCATCACGCTGACCAGCACGTACGACCACCGGATCATCCAGGGCGCGCAGTCCGGCGAGTTCCTCAAGGTCATGCACGAGCTGCTCCTCGGCGAGCACGGCTTCTACGACCAGATCTTCACCTCGCTGCGCATCCCGTACGAGCCGGTGCGCTGGATGCGCGACGTCGCGGTCGACAGCGAAGGCCAGATCAACAAGACCGCTCGGGTGCACGAGCTGATCCACTCCTACCGGGTCCGCGGTCACCTGATGGCCGACACCGACCCGCTGGAGTTCAAGATCCGCAAGCACCCGGATCTGGACGTGCTCCAGCACGGGCTGACCCTGTGGGACCTGGACCGCACCTTCCCGGTCAACGGCTTCGCCGGCAAGCAGCGGATGAAGCTGCGCTCGATCCTGGGCGTGCTGCGGGACTCGTACTGCCGGCGGGTCGGCATCGAGTACATGCACATCCAGGACCCGGCCGAGCGCCGCTGGATCCAGGAGCGGGTCGAGCGCAAGTACGAGAAGCCGCCGGCCGACGAGCAGAAGCACGTGCTCAACCGGCTCAACGCGGCCGAGGCCTTCGAGACCTTCCTGCAGACCAAGTACGTCGGCCAGAAGCGCTTCTCGCTGGAGGGCGGCGAGTCGCTGATCCCGCTGCTCGGCGAGATCCTGGAGTCCGCCGCCGAGGGCGGGCTGGACGAGGTCGTCATCGGCATGGCCCACCGGGGCCGACTCAACGTGCTTGCCAACATCGTCGGCAAGCCGTACGAGAAGATCTTCTCGGAGTTCGAGGGGCACCTGGACCCGCGTTCCACGCAGGGCTCCGGCGACGTGAAGTACCACCTCGGCCAGAGCGGCAAGTTCACCACCCCCGGCGGCGACCACTCGGTCAAGGTCTCGGTGGTGGCGAACCCGTCGCACCTGGAGGCGGTGGACCCGGTGCTGGAGGGCATCGTCCGGGCCAAGCAGGACCGGATAGACCTCAAGCTGGAGGGCTACACCGTGCTGCCGCTGGCGGTGCACGGTGACGCCGCCTTCGCCGGTCAGGGTGTGGTTGCCGAGACGCTCAACCTCTCCCAGCTGCGCGGCTACCGCACCGGTGGCACGGTGCATGTGGTGGTCAACAACCAGGTCGGCTTCACCACCGCCCCGGAGTACAGCCGCTCCAGCCTCTACAGCACCGACGTGGCCCGGATGATCCAGGCGCCGATCTTCCACGTCAACGGCGACGACCCCGAGGCCGTGGTCCGGGTCGCCCGGCTGGCCTTCGAGTACCGGCAGACGTTCAACAAGGACGTCGTGATCGACATGGTCTGCTACCGGCGGCGCGGGCACAACGAGGGTGACGACCCCTCGATGTCCAACCCCCAGATGTACAAGATCATTGATTCGAAGCGCTCGGTCCGCAAGCTCTACACCGAGGAGCTGATCGGCCGCGGAGACATCACCGTGGAGGACGCGGAGGAGCTGCTGCGCGACTACCAGTCCCAGCTGGAGCGGGTCTTCAAGGCCACCCGCGACGCGGCCACCGCCCCGCGCCAGCTCAGCCGGCCGCCCCGCGAGGACGAGCCGGAGCCGCAGGTGGACACGGCCACCGACACGTCGGTGATAAAGGCCATCGGTGAGGCGCACGTCAACCTGCCCGAAGGCTTCACGCCGCACAAGCGGATCCAGCAGCTGCTCGACCGGCGGGCCAAGATGGCCGTCGAGGGCAACATCGACTGGGGCTTCGGCGAGATCATTGCCTTCGGTTCCCTGCTGCACGACGGGGTCACCGTCCGGCTGGCCGGGCAGGACTCGCGTCGCGGCACCTTCGTGCAGCGGCACGCCTCCATCGTGGACGCCGAGACCGGCGACGACTACCTGCCGTTGCAGTCGCTCACCGGCGACGGCGAGCGGTCCCGGTTCTTCGTGCACGACTCGCTGCTGTCCGAGTACGCCGCGATGGGCTTCGAGTACGGCTACTCGGTGGAGAACCTCAACGCCCTGGTCTGCTGGGAGGCGCAGTTCGGCGACTTCGTCAACGGCGCCCAGTCGGTGATCGACGAGTTCATCTCCTCCGGTGAGGTGAAGTGGGGTCAGCGCTCCGCGGTGACCCTGCTGCTGCCGCACGGCCACGAGGGACAGGGCCCGGACCACACCTCCGGTCGCCCGGAGCGCTTCCTCCAGCTCTGCGCCGAGGACAACATGCGGGTGGCCATCCCGACCACCCCGGCGAACTACTTCCACCTGCTGCGTCGCCAGGCGTTGTCGCCCAAGCGCAAGCCGCTCGTGGTGTTCACGCCGAAGTCCCTGCTGCGGCACAAGCTCTGCGTCTCCTCGGTGAACGACTTCACCACCGGCACCTTCGCCCCGGTGCTGGCCGACCAGGCCGCTCCGGCGCCGGAGCAGGTCAAGCGGGTGCTGCTCTGCTCGGGCAAGGTCTACTACGACCTGTTCCAGGCCCGGCAGGAGCGCGGCGTCACCGACACCGCGATCATCCGTCTGGAGCAGCTCTACCCGATGCCGGTGGAGGAGATCCGGGCGGCGCTCGCCCAGTACCCGAACGCCGAGGACTTCGCCTGGGTGCAGGAGGAGCCGGCCAACCAGGGTGCGTGGTCGTTCGTGGCGCTCAACCTGCTGGAGCACCTCGACGGCGTACGGCTGCGCCGCATCTCCCGCCCCGCCGCCGCCGCCCCGGCTGTCGGCTCGGCGAAGATGCACGAGGTCGAGCAGGTGGCGCTCCTCGAAGCGGCACTTCCCCGACCCTGACGAGATTCATCCCGGTCCCGTCCCACCCTGCGAGGGTGGGACGGGACCGGCCGACTTTCACCGGTACGACACCGGTGCGGGAAAGCGAGTAGGCGGATGTACTTCACCGACCGGGGCATCGAGGAGCTTGTCGAACGGCGCGGCGAGGAGCAGGTCAGCCTGGAGTGGCTCGGCGAGCGGCTGCGGGACTTCGTCGACCTGAACCCGGAGTTCGAGACGCCGATCGAGCGCTTCGCCACCTGGCTGGCCCGACTCGACGACGAAGACGACGACTGACACACCGTCGGAGGGCCCGACCGCCCGGGTACGAGGACCCGGGCGGGAGCCACCTGGATCTTGTAGCGTGAGTTCCGTGGCCCGAAGCGTGTACCTGACAAGCGTCGGCTCGGGCGGGGGAAAGTCGACCATCGCCCTCGGCCTGGCCGAACTGTTGTCCCGCCAGGTCGGTCAGATCGGCGTGTTCCGTCCCCTGGTCGCGTCGGACCGGCCGGACCCGATCCTCGCCCTGCTCAGCGAGCGGTACCGGGTCGGGCTGCCGGTGGCCGACCTCTCCGGCACCACGTACGCCGAGGCGACCGCACTCGTCGCCGACGGCCGTCGGGAAGAACTGATCACCCGGATCGTCGAACGGTACCGGGAGGTGGAGCGACGGTTCCCGGCCATGGTCGTGGTGGGCAGCGACTTCGCCGACGCCGGTGACGGTGCCGGACCGCGCGAGCTGGCGTTCAACGCCCGCCTGGCCACCGAGTTCGGCAGCGTCGTGGTGCCCGTGGTCGACGGGTTCGGGCAGCAGCCGGCGGCGATCACCGCGGCCAGCCGCGGGGCGTACCACGACGTGGTCGACCTCGGCGCGACAGTGCTCGCCGTGCTCGCCAACCGGGTGCCGGGCAGCATGCGGCTGCCCCGGCTGCCGGTGCCCGCGTACGCGATTCCCGAGGTGCCAAGCGTCTCTGCGCCGACGGTGGCCGAGGTGGCGGCGGCGCTCGGCGCCACCCGACTGGCCGGCGACGACACCGCGCTCGCCCGCGACGTGCTCGACTACGTGGTCGGCGCGGCGCACGTGCCGACCGTGCTGGAACACCTGACCGAGGGCGCTCTGCTGATCATGCCGGGTGACCGCGACGATCTTCTGGTCGCCGCGAGCGCGGCGCACGTGGCCGGTCAGGTGTCGCTGGCCGGGCTGGTGCTCACCCTCGGCGTGGCCCCCGATCCCCGGGCGATGCAGCTGGTGGAGGCGCTCAACGCCCGCCTCGCGGTGCTCTCGGTGCCCACCGACAGCTTCCACACGGTGGCCGCGTCGAGCCGCATCGAGGGCCGACCCAGCGCCGCGAACCCGCGCAAGGTGGAGGCCGCGCTCGGTGCCTTCGAGGCGCACGTGGACACCACCGAGCTGGCCAGCCGGTTGCGGGTCAGCCGCTCCACCCGGGTCACCCCGCTGATGTTCGAGTACGACCTGATCGACCGGGCGCGCAGTCGCCGCCGACACGTGGTCCTGCCCGAGGGGACCGACGAGCGGATCCTGCGCGCCACGGAGATCCTGCTGCGGCGCGGGGTGGCCGACCTGACCCTGCTCGGCCGCCCCGACGAGGTCGCCCGTCGCGCCCGCGAGGTGGGCGTGGACATCGGCACGGCACGGGTGGTGGATCCGGCCGACAGCCAGTGGCGCGACGAGTTCGCCGAGGCGTACGCGAAGCTGCGCGCCCATCGGGGCGTCACCGTGGAGTTGGCGTACGACATCGTGGCCCAGCCGAACTACTTCGGCACCATGATGGTGTGGGCTGGCTACGCCGACGGCATGGTCTCCGGTGCTACCCACACCACGGCGGCGACCATCCGGCCCGCGTTCGAGATCGTGAAGACCATGCCGGACGTCTCCGTCGCCTCCAGCGTCTTCTTCATGCTGCTGGCCGACCGGGTGCTGGTCTACGGCGACTGCGCGGTCAACCGCGACCCGGACGCCGCCCAGCTCGCCGACATCGCGATCTCGTCGGCCGACACGGCGGCCCGGTTCGGCCTCGAACCCCGGGTGGCGATGTTGTCGTACTCGACAGGCAGTTCCGGCGCGGGTGCCGACGTGGAGAAGGTCGCGGAGGCCACCGCGCTGGTCCGCGAGCGCCGGCCCGACCTGGCCGTGGAGGGACCGATCCAGTACGACGCCGCGATCGACCCGGCCGTGGCGGCGACGAAGCTGCCCGAGAGCACGGTCGCCGGCCGGGCCACCGTCTTCATCTTCCCGGACCTCAACACCGGCAACAACACGTACAAGGCGGTGCAGCGCTCGGCCGGGGCGGTGGCCGTCGGGCCGGTGATGCAGGGTCTGCGCCGGCCGGTGAACGATCTCTCCCGAGGGGCTACCGTGCCGGACATCGTGAACACCGTGGCGATCACCGCCATCCAGGCCGCCACGCTTACCGACAACGGGGCGCCGTCGTGAGCAAGGTGCTGGTGCTCAACTGCGGGTCGTCGTCGGTCAAATACCGGCTGTACGACGACGACGAGATCCTTACCAAGGGCACCGTCGAACGGGTCGGCGAGCCGGACGGCGGCCCACCCGACCATGCCGCCGCGGTCCGGCAGATCCTGGCCGGGCTGGACCTGAGTGGGCTCACCGTCGTCGGGCACCGGGTGGTGCACGGCGGGCGGCGCTTCACCGCCCCGGCGCTTGTGGACGACGCGGTGCTGGCCGCCATCGCCGACCTGGTGCCGTTGGCCCCGCTGCACAATCCGGCGAACCTCGCCGGCATCGAGATGGCGCGCGCGGCACTGCCGCAGGTGCCGCAGGTCGCCGTCTTCGACACGGCGTTCCACCACACGCTGCCCGAGTCCGCCGCCACCTACGCGATCGACCGTGACACCGCGCAGCGGTACGGCGTACGCCGGTACGGCTTCCACGGCACCTCGCACTCGTACGTCTCCCGGCGCACCGCCGAACTGCTGGACCGCCCGTACGCCGAGGTCAACACGATCAGCCTGCACCTGGGCAACGGGGCCAGCGCGTGCGCGATCGCCGGCGGGCGCAGCGTCGCCACCTCGATGGGCATGTCCCCGCTGGAAGGTCTGGTGATGGGCACCCGCAGCGGCGACCTGGATCCGACAATCGTGTTCCACCTGCGCCGGGAGGGTGGCCTGGGGGTCGACGAGATCGACGACCTGCTCAACCACCGCAGCGGCCTGCTCGGGTTGACCGGCGTCAACGACATGCGCGAGGTGCTGGCCCGACGGGCGGACGGAGACGAGGCGGCAGCGCTCGCCTTCGACGTCTACTGCCGCCGGATCACCGGCTATGTCGGGGCGTACTACGCGCTGCTCGGGCGGGTGGACGCGGTCACCTTCACCGCTGGCGTCGGTGAACACGCCGCCCCGGTACGGGCCGCCGCACTGGCCGGACTCACCCGACTGGGCATCACCGTCGACGCGCAACGCAACACCGGCAGCGGTGACCGCCTCATCTCGCCGGACGGTGCCGAGGTCGCGGTCTGCGTGATCGGCACCGACGAGGAGCGGGAAATCGCCCGAGCGGCCCGCGCAGTCGTCGGCGCCGCCTGACCCGCACCCGGTCGCGTTGGTCACCGGCCGCGTCCTTAGAAGGACGCGGCGGCCTGCGGGTCAGCTGAGGGCGATCCAGGCGGCGACGGCGAGCAGCAGCACCGCGAGCACGGCCACCCCGACGATCAGGCCGGTGCGGGAGGACGACTCGGCCGGTGTGTCGGCGGTGTTGGCGGCAAAGGCGCGAAATGCCTGGGTGTTGCCGCTGGGGTCGGTGTAGTTCTCAGCCATGCCGGAACCTTAGCGAAGCCGGACCGGTCGGACGGCCCTGGCCGGTCGGCCGAACGGCTCGCGTACGGCACCGGGCAACCGGACCCGGGCGGGTGTTCGCGGGATCTACCGTGATGTCGTGGGCATGATCAGACGGCGATTCGCCGTGTCGGCGGTGGCCTTGCTGCTGGCGTGGCTGACAGGTTGCGCCTCCCCCGGTGACCCGCCCGGACAGCCGGCACCGAGCGGCGCTGCCCCACAGGTGCCGTACGCGGTCGGCGTCCGGACGTTCGTCGTCGACCCCGACTCGGCACGGCCGCTGCCGGTGACCCTCTGGTACCCGACCCAGGGCACCCGGATCGCCGAGGGACGGTTCCCGGTGGTGCTCTACAGCCACGGCCTGGCCAGCCTGCCCGAACTGCACGCCGGCCTGACCGCCCGGTGGGCCGCCGCCGGTTTCGTGGTGGCCGCCCCGGCGTACCCGCACACCCGGCGAGGTGCCGCCGCGTTCTCCCGTGCCGACGTACGCCACCAGCCCGCCGACGGATGGCGGGTGATCCGGCACCTGGTCCGGCTAGACCGCCGGCCCGCCGATCCGCTCGCCGGCCACCTCGACGTGCAGCGGATCGCCGCGGCCGGCCACTCAGCGGGTGGCTTCACCACCTCGGGCATGTTCACCAGCGGCCGCCCCGCCCGGTTGCGTGCCGGCATCGTGATCGCCGGTGGCGGGATGGCGGGCGGTTTCGCGGAGCCACCCGCACCGATGCTCTTCGTGCACGGTACCGCCGACCCCGTGGTACCCCTCAGCGTCGGCCGTGCCGCCTACCGCCGTACGACCGGACCGTCCAGCTTCCTGAGCCTGCTCGGCCAGGGACACGGCGAGTACCTCATCCCCGGCCGTCCCGGCTTCACCCAGGTCCTCGGTGCCACCACCGACTTCCTCCGCTGGACCCTCTACGGCGACCAACAGGCCGCCCGCCGCCTCCCCACCCACGCCCATCCCCCCACCATCACCACCCTGGAAACC